>CABSGW010000029.1 GCA_902477365.1 uncultured Prevotellaceae bacterium | reverse complement strand
GGTGATGGCCGGACCGGTATATTCGGCCGCCACTGTACCGGTGATTGAGAAAAGACCTGCTCCGATGATGATGCCTACACCGAAAGCAATCAGGCTAAAAGGCCCCAACACGCGTTTCAGTGACTTTCCGTCAGTAGCTTCGGCCTCGGCTTGTAACAGCGCTAATGGTTTTTTGATGAACAGTCCCATAAGGTTACGATAATACGATATTGAAAAGTTTGGTGTGGCAAAGATAACACTTTTTAGGGGAAAAACAGGAGGGCGGATCGGAAAGCGATGTCTTGTAGTGGTGTAAAACCCGGATGTAACCCTAGACTGGGCAGTTCGTCGGAACGAGATGCCCAGTCGGTTCTGACGAACAGGCGTGTCCGTTTTTCCGTACAGCGGTTTTCCGGTAATGCGATCGTCTGTCTTTGCGGTCGGCGTCGTCGGACAGTATGAAAAAACAAGAAATTAGTTTTGCCGTTTGCCCGAAATGTAGTTCTTTTGTACACAATGGGACGAATCACACATACGGTTGTTGCTGTTTGGCGGTTTTACCGTGACGGTTTTCGCGCTATGACCTGGGGGCGTACCTTATGGTTCATCATTCTGGCTAAGCTGGTGGTCATCTTTGTCTTGCTCCGGTTGTGCTTTTTCCGTCCGCATATGGCGGGCAAAGACCAGACGGAAAAACAGGATTATGTGGGTACTGTGTTGGAACAGCGTAGCGGCGGTTCGTTCATAGATTGAAATCATAAAATGAAAAGGTTGTTATGGAACTGATTGAAACTTCTCTTATTGATTGGTCGCGGGCGCAGTTTGCCCTTACAGCCATGTATCACTGGCTCTTTGTACCGCTGACGCTGGGACTGGCCGTGATCATGGGAATCATGGAAACGCTTTATGTGGTAAAGAAAGATGAGTTTTGGAAGCGGACGGCGCAATTTTGGATGAAGCTGTTTGGCATAAACTTTGCCATTGGTGTGGCGACAGGTATTATTCTGGAATTTGAGTTTGGTACAAACTGGAGTAATTACTCCTGGTTTGTGGGCGACATCTTCGGTGCACCGTTGGCCATTGAGGGTATTCTGGCCTTTTTCATGGAATCTACTTTTATAGCCGTCATGTTTTTCGGTTGGAACAAGGTGAGCAAGTCCTTCCATTTGGCTGCCACTTGGCTGACCGGTTTGGGAGCGACGCTCTCGGCATGGTGGATATTGGTGGCTAATGCCTGGATGCAGTACCCCGTAGGCATGGCGTTCAATCCGGAAACGGTGCGTAATGAGATGGTTGATTTTTGGCAGGTGGCTTTTTCGCCGATGGCTGTCGATAAGTTTTTCCATTCGGTGCTGAGCGGTTGGGTGACGGGTGCTGCCTTTGTGATAGGCGTCAGTGCCTGGTACTTGTTGCGTGGCAGGCATCGCCGTTTTGCGACGGAAAGCATTCGCATTGGGGCTATGGTAGGATTGTTCGGTGCACTCATGGTTGCCTGGTCGGGCGATAGTTCGGCCGTGCGGGTGGCGGAGGTTCAGCCCATGAAGCTGGCTGCAGCCGAGGGATTGCACCAAGGCGGTCATGGAGTTCCGTTCTCTATTGTAGAGGGAGTGGGTGTGCCAAAACTGCTCTCGTTCCTGGCAACGCACGACATGAACGGATATGTGCCCGGCATAGACAATTTGCTGGAAGGAGGGTTTACGGAACGTGACGGATCGGTGGCTCTGTCGGCCGATGAAAAAATAGTACGTGGCCGCAAGGCAATAGAGGCTTTTTCCGCTTTCAGAAAAGCGCAGCAGGCCGGAAATCCGGCAGCTGTGGCAGCCGCCCGCGATACGTTGAACGAACATGTGGCTTATTTTGGATACGGCTATTTGCAGGATAAGAGCGAACTGGTGCCCAATGTGCCGTTGGTGTTTTGGGCATTCCGCGTCATGGTGGGAGCCGGAGGGTACCTGCTGTTGTTCTTTGCCCTGATTGTGTGGTTGGCCTACAAAAAACAATTAGGCGGTAAAAAGTGGGTGTTGTGGTTGGCGTTCTTGTCCGTACCAATGGCTTATGCGGCCGGACAGGCCGGATGGGTTGTGGCCGAAGTGGGGCGGCAGCCATGGGCCGTGCAGGACCTGTTGCCGTTGAAAGCTGCTGTGTCGGCTGTTCCTACCGGTTCGGTGAAACTGACCTTCTGGTTGTTTGCAACGCTTTTTGCCGTGTTGCTCATTGCTGAAATCCGGATTTTGTTGGGTGCGATACGCAAAGGCCCCGAGCAGGTAGATTGATGTGTGGACTATTTTGTATAACGAAAAGAAAATGGAATCATGATAACTTATTCTTTACTTCAGCATTATTGGTGGTGTCTCGTATCGTTGTTGGGTGCGCTATTGGTGTTTCTGCTTTTTGTACAGGGAGGAAACTCACTCCTGTTCCGCATGGGACGCAACGAGGACGAACGGGTGTTGCTGATTAATTCGACCGGGCGTAAGTGGGAGTTTACCTTTACCATGTTGGTAACCTTCGGAGGTGCTTTTTTTGCTTCGTTCCCATTGTTTTACAGTACGAGTTTCGGTGGTGCTTATTGGTTATGGATGCTGATTCTGGTAAGTTTTATCTTGCAGGCTGTGGCCTATGAGTTTCAATCGAAAGAGGGAAACTGGTTGGGTAAACATACGTACCGTCGTTTTTTGGTGTTGAACGGCGTGATGGGGCCCGTATTGTTGGGTGTGGCGGTAGCGACCTTCTACAATGGAGCGGCCTTTGTGGTTGAGAAAGATGCCATGACCAACGAAATGATGCCCGTTATCAGCCGTTGGGCAAACGGCTGGCATGGGCTGGATGCGCTGGCCGATCCCTGGAACCTGGTATTGGGCTTTGCCGTCTTTTTTCTTTCCCGGGTGTTGGGCGGTCTCTATTTTATCAATAACATAGCCGAACATGGACTGGTGCAGCGTTGCAGAAGACAGTTATGGATCGACTTTGTTCCGTTTCTGTTGCTTTTCCTGGCCTTTGCGGTACGCTTGTTGCTGAAAGGCGGCTGGATGACAGTTGCATATTCGGACGAATTGGTGTTAGTGCCTTATGCCTATTTCAATAGTTTGCTGGATTCTCCGTGGCTGCTGGTGTTGTTGTTGGCCGGTGTGGCCGGCGTGCTGTATGGCACGTTGCGCAGTGCCCTGAGTACAACTTATGTGCGTGGCATCTGGATGGCGGGCGGCGGCACGGTGCTGACTGTTTTTGCCCTGCTGGTGCTGGTCGGATGGAATGGCATGGCCTATTACCCTTCTGCGGTAGAGGCACAGAGTTCGTTGACGGTAGCCAATAGCAGTTCGAGCGAGTTTACCTTGCGGGTGATGTCGGTGGTTTCTTTGTTGATTCCGTTTGTGCTGGCTTACATTGCGTATGCCTGGCATGCGATAGACCGGAAGTCGTTGACACACGATGAGTTGAAAGATAACGACCATACTTATTGAGAAGGCGTGGAAATAGAGGTTATGGGACATCCGCTGGAATTGTTTAAGTATTGCCCGCGTTGCGGTTCGCCGCGATTTGAGGTGCGCAACGCAAAAGCGAAACATTGTGCTGCCTGTGGTTTTACTTATTATTTCAATCCGAGTGCGGCTACGGTCGGTGTCATTGTGGATGCCGAAGGCCGGTTGTTGGTATGCCGTAGGGCGAAAGAGCCGGCTAAAGGTACGTTGGACCTGCCGGGTGGTTTTGTGGATATGTATGAGTCGAACGAAGAAGGAATGTTGCGCGAAATCAGGGAAGAGACGGGTGTAAGGGCTGTGATAGACCGCTTTTTGTTTTCGTTGCCTAATACGTATTTGTATTCGGGTTTTTTGGTACATACAACCGATAATTTCTTTCTGTGCCATCTGGTAGATGAGAACGAAGCGATAAAGGGTTGTGACGATGCGACAGACCTTCAGTGGCTTTATCCTGAGGAGTTGTGCGCTGCAGATTTCGGACTGGAGTCGATACGGCGTGGTATTATCAAGTTGAAAACGGAGATATTGACGGGCCGCGATGTGCCGGCTGGTGATAAACAGGCACACCGATAAGAGGAATGACCTTGTCGGTGTGTGATATTTTGTAATTAATTATGCAGGAATTTATAAGTGTACTGGGACGCGAATTGTCTTTGCGTTCCAATCAGGTGGCCAACACGTTACGCTTGTTTGACGAAGGAGCTACCATACCTTTTATAAGCCGTTATCGGAAAGAGATGACGGGAGGAATGGACGAAGTGCAAGTGGCCGAGTTGAAGACACGCTATGACCGGTTGTGCGAACTGGCGAAACGGAAAGAGACGATTCTGTCGACCATCGAAGAGCAAGGGCTGTTGACGGAAACGCTTCGGAAACGTATAGAGGAGTGCTGGGATACCACCGAACTGGAGGACTTGTATATGCCCTACAAGCCCAAAAGGCGGACACGGGCGGGCATGGCGCGTGAAAAAGGACTGGAACCTTTGGCTATGCGGCTGATGATGCAACGGGACGAACAACCGGAACTGTTGGCGCAGGCTTATGTGAAAGGTGATGTGAAAGATGAGCAAGAGGCCCTGAAAGGTGCACGTGATATTTTGGCGGAGCAGTTTAGCGAAGATGAGCGTGCCCGCCGGAATGTGCGTGTGGTGTTTCAGCGCACGGCTGTTATCAGGTCGCGTGTGGTGAAAGGAAAGGAAGAGGAGGTGAAATATGCCGACTACTTTGACTTTGAAGAGCCGCTTAAACGCTGTTCCTCGCATCGGTTGCTGGCTTTGCGTCGCGGCGAGGCGGAGGGCGTTTTGCGTGTAAGTATTGTTCCGGAGGACGAAACGGTTTGTAAGGAACGGATGGAGCGGTTGTTTGTGCATGGTAACAATGCTGTTTCCCGCCAGGTGGACGATGCGGTGAGCGATGCCTGTAAGCGGTTGGTGCTGCCCTCGTTGGAAACCGAGTTGGCGGGCGAAAGCAAGCAAAAAGCTGATGAGGAGGCCATTCGTGTGTTTACGGCCAATTTGCAACAATTGTTGCTGGCAGCTCCGGTAGGGCCAAAGCGTGTGTTGGCTATTGATCCGGGATTCCGGACCGGTTGCAAGGTGGTTTGCCTGGGGCAGGATGGTAGTTTGTTACATCACGAAGCAATATTTCCGCATCCTCCGCAGCATAATATGGTAGAAGCGGAAGCGCGTATATGCGAATTGGTGCGTTCTTTTGAGATAGAAGTAATAGCGATAGGCAATGGGACGGCAGGACGCGAGACAGAACAGTTTGTCAATGCGTTGTCGTTTGAAAATCCGGTACAGGTGTTTATGGTGAGCGAAGACGGGGCCTCCATCTATTCGGTATCAAAGATAGCCCGTGAAGAGTTTCCTGAACAGGATGTGACGGTACGTGGAGCGGTATCGATAGGACGCAGGTTGATGGACCCGTTGGCAGAATTGGTGAAAATTGATGCCAAGAGTATAGGTGTGGGACAATACCAGCATGATGTGAATCAGGTGTTATTAAAGCAGTCGTTGGATCGCACGGTGGAGCATTGTGTGAATGCTGTGGGGGTGAACCTGAATACGGCAAGCAAGCATTTGCTTATGTATATATCGGGATTGGGACCTCAGCTGGCACAAAATATTGTGGACTACCGTGCAGAGAACGGTGCATTCCGTTCTCGCAAACAGTTGCTGAAAGTGCCTCGGATGGGGGCGAAAGCTTTTGAACAATGTGCAGGTTTCCTGCGTATTCCGAAAGGGGAAAATCCGTTGGACAACACCGCTGTGCACCCTGAAAGTTATGGGGTAGTGGAGCGTATGGCCAAAACATGCGGGTGTGAGGTAGGCGAATTGATACGTCGCAAGGAACTGCGTGATGCGTTGCGTTTGGAGGATTATGTGACGGACAAGGTGGGGTTACCTACCTTGCGGGACATCTTACAGGAATTGGATAAACCGGGACTGGATCCTCGTGGTAAGGCTGAGGCTTTTGCTTTTGATGCTTCGGTGCGCACGATGGCGGATTTACGTGTTGGGATGGAACTCCCCGGAATAGTGACTAACATAACGAATTTCGGTTGTTTCGTGGATTTGGGCATTAAGGAGAATGGACTGATCCATATATCCCGATTGGCAAATCGGTTTGTGAGTGACCCTAATGAGGTTGTCCGGTTACACCAACCGGTACGTGTAAGGGTGGAGGAAATAGATGAACAACGTAAGCGGATTGGTTTGAGACGAATAGAGGATGCATAAGGTCCTTGTTGAACGAATAATAGACAAAACCGGATGATCTCGTTACAAGATCATCCGGTTTTGTATGTAGGAGTATGATAAAGGGAACGGATTACCGCCCTAACCAGGATTCGGGATTGAGTTTGGCTGTTTCTTTACGGAGCTGGAAGTGGAGCATACAGTTACCCGATGGGTCGCGTGCTACACTGCCTAGGATGTCGCGCGTTTTTACTTTTTGCCCGCGACGGACAGAAGCGGAAGAAAGATTGCAATAGACTGAAATATAGCTTCCGTGGCGCACCATGACGTTTACATAACCTCCAAAAGAGAATACGGCACTGACTTCTCCGTCAAAGATAGAGCGGGCTTTAGCACCGACTTTACCTGTAATGTTGATTCCTTTGTTGTCGAGCTGTACTCCGCGTAATCCGGCTACGCTGTATTGACCGTAACGGCTGGAGATGACGTAAGGGCCTGTGATGGGCATGGGCAGGCGGCCTTTATTGGATACAAAGTTGCTGCTCAGTACCCGATCGGCACGTTCCATCTCGAACTCGGGCATCGGATCGCTTTTGGTGGACTTCTCTGCTGTTTTTCCACCTTTCTTTTGGTTGGCAGCAGCTTTACGGCGACGCTCAGCCTCTTCTTTACGGCGGCGTTCAGCTTCCGCCTTGCGGCGTCGTTCGGCAGCGGCTATTTCTTCTTGTATCAGTTTGTCTATTTGTGCGTTCAGTGAGCTGTAGCGTTTTTTGCTGTCGTTTATGGTACGTTGCAGTTCCTTTTGTTTTTTCTGCAAGCCGTTGATCATTGTCTGACGTTCCTTCTGCTGGTCTTCGAGTTTTTCTTGCTCACGTTTTCCATCGTCCAACAAACCCGACTTCAGACTTCGGGCTTTCATTACTTCGCTTCTTTTAGCCTGTACCTGTTGTTGTTTGCTTTGTACTTGCTCTCCTTGCACACGTTGGTATTTGGCATATTCGCGGACATATCGTAGGCGGCGGTACATCTGGCTGAAGTTGTCGGCCGAAAATACGAACATCAGTTTGTTTTGGGTGGAACGGTTGCGATACAGATAAAGCAAGGAACGGCTGTATTGTTGTTTCCTGTTGGCTAATTCGCGTTCCAGGACACGAAGTTCCTTTTGCAGACTGTCAAGATGTTTGTTGAGCGCCGCAACTTCTTCTTTGATACCATCTATGTATTTGCGCTGTTGGTCTATTTTTCCATTGAGTACGGACAAGTTGTTGAGCTGGCTGCGGACATCCTTTTTAGTCGTAGTAAGCAGTCGTTCCGACTGGTTGATTTGCTTTTGTAATTGGGTACGCTTGGATTGCAGCGAACGAATCTGCTTGTTGGTTTGGGCTGAGATGTCGGTAGACAAGAAGAACAGTCCCAAAAGGATACATACAAGATAGTGTAAGGATTGTCGCATATTTCTTTAGAGACTCATCATTTTACGTAAGATATCTTCGATGTTGCGCTCTTTATAGCGTGCGGGAACCTCGGTACGTGTGTTCCATTTGGTGTCATTGCTTAGGTTACTCAATGAGAAGGTCGCCTCATAGTTTTTATTACCTCCCTGAGCTTTAACCGCGATACGTTGAGGAAAAGGTTTTCCTTTGAGTTGTGTGAAACGGTCATAGTTCCATGTCAGTGCATACGTTCCTGCTTGTTTGGCAGTGATAGCCGTAGTGATAATAACGGCATCGGTGGTACGGGTTTTGAAGGAATAGTTCAGTTGAGGCGTATCAGTGAGCGTGAGAAGGGCTTCGCCTGCTCCCATAGTGATGTCAAATTGGTTTAAGGTATGTGCTGATGTACTCTTTCCGGGAACGAACAGTTCATCCCAAAACAAGGCTTGCAGTGCACTGAAATCCAGTCCGGCACTCTGCAGGAACGGTACATGGCTATAAGGCACACGAACAAATTGTTTGTTGAAGCGGTCCATGACCAGCACTTGGTCTTGAGTAAACTCTAAACGTCCCACTTCCATACCGATAAATGTGAGCGACAGTTGGATCACATCATTCCGCTTCATGCGCAATGTTCCGTTTAGAGAGAAGTCTTTTGCGCCCATGGTGATGTCGAAGCGCAATTTCCCTGTGATGCATTGCTCAGTCTGGGCATTGGCTTTTACTTTTTCTATGTAGGCATTTCCCGTAACGGTTGAAGTTTGGCTCTTTTCGGCCTGTTTGCTGCTTTTACAAGCCGTAACCGTAAACAGTACAACTGCCAATACCGAAATAATAGCTAGGGAATGAGTTAATTTCTTCATGGAGCAATGTATTTCTTTCGATTGATTTTTTTCTTCAATGTAGCTGATTCACTACCCAGTTTCAAAGCGCGCTGCCAAAAAGAAACGGCTTCTTGGGTATGGCCTAATCGTATATAGATATCACCGGCATGCTCGATGATTCCTGCATTTTCAGCGGTTTCTTCAAGATGTTTCAGCGTTTCGTCAATATAGATCTTAGCCTCGGTGTATTTACCCTGCATGAATAGAATCCAGGCATACGTATCCAGGTAAGTGGGATTAGCCGGATCGGCCTGAATGGTTTTGTAACTTAACTCAGCGGCTTTATCCAAATCCTTCCCGTCTAGCGATAGGTAGTATGCATAGTTGTTCAGGCAGAGCAGGTTTTCACTGTTTAAATCGATTGCTTTTTGATAGGCGGCATAGGCTTTCTCCTTTTGTCCGTTGTCGTGGTAAATGTCGGCTATTAGCGCATAAATATCCGATCCACCTTTCGGGTCATCTTCTTCGTCAATATAGTTGCAGCCCTTTTCCAATAACTTCAGTGCTTCGTCATTTCGATTTGATTGGTATAAGGATGCTCCGCCATAGAAGTAATAAACCAGTCTGGTTGGATCATATTGCACTCCTTCCTGGCAAAGGCGGGCCGCTTCGCTTATCTGTTTCTTTGAGATATAATATTGCAGTAGTTGCAAGCGTGCAGCATCATATTCCGGTTCAATGGTCAAGATTTGTTTCCATACCGGTACAATCGAATCATTAGGTACATGTTTCAGGATCATGTAAGCTTGAAACAGATCGGGGAGCAACCTGTTTTCCTGCGGTAAAAGCACGGCTTTTTTGAAAAGTGTGATGACTTGCAGGCTGTCTCCTCCTTTGCGTTCAGAGGTGCGGATCAGTGATTTGATGGCTTCGGCACGTACAGCCGTTTCGATATTCGGATTCAGAACGATGGAGTCTACTTCCCGATAATAAAGGCTGTCTTGGTTGGTGTTTCCATAATAACCCATAAGTGCCAGTCGCGCCATGGCGTTATCAGGTTCTTTGCCTAATACTTCCCTATAAATGGCGTATGCCGAGTCCGGTCGCTCCATTTGCAGATGAAGGTCTGCTGCCAATAACCGATAACGGGCGTCATTGGGATATTCGGCGCAAAGATCATTAATCTCTTTAAAAGCATTTTGCTCGTCTTTCAGTTGCAGGTATATCTTATACTTTTCGCGACTGATGGCCTCGCTTTTTCCTTCACGCTGTTCCATACGGTCCAATACACTGATCATCGCTTTGAAATCCTCGGTGGATTCGTAGATTCCCAATAGCATCATGAGAATTTCCGAATCATTGGTGAAATGTTCGGCCATATCTTCATAAATAGCTTTTGCCGCGTCTACGCTGTCAATGCGCAGATATAGGTCTGCCAGCTGTTCCGCATAGAATGTATTGGCTGTGTCCAGCGCAGCGGCGCGTTCATGCAGCGATTGTATTTCGGCAATGCGTGTGGGAAATCTGCGTTTATAAAGCTGTGCCATTTCAAACAGGGCTTCCGGTGCATCCGGATTAAGTTTCAACGCATGGCTTAATAGCTCAAACACGGCATCGTCAGCTCCTTTTTCTTTCTGTCTGATTGCTTCCAGAAAGAATGTGTTGTATTTGCGCTGGTTGTCAGGTGTAATGGCACGTGGTGTGACCGGCTTAATCGGACGTACCTTTGCCTCGTGTGTCCTTTTAACCGATTTGCCCGTGCTGCAAGCCGACACGAGAAGCATCAAACTTGCCACAAGGGTCATCATCCAAATACAAGAACCTGTTCGAAAGTGTTTTATGTACATATAATTCGTGATGTTGCTATGCTTTATTGATGGCCGGTATGTCCGAAGCCACCTGCTCCACGTTCCGTTTTGTCCAATACTTCCACTTCGTCCCATTGTACGGTTTCATGACGTGCTACAACCAGTTGGGCTATGCGTTCACCATCGTTAATGGTGAAAGGAGTCTCGGACATGTTTACTAAAATAACACCGATTTCACCGCGATAATCCGCATCAATCGTACCCGGAGAATTCAGCAGTCCGATGCCATGCTTCAAGGCTAATCCCGAGCGCGGACGCACTTGTGCTTCGTAGCCTGGAGGTAACGCGATGAATAATCCCGTAGGAACCAGGCAGCGTTGCAGAGGAGCTAACGAGATGGGTTCGTCCAAGTTGGCGCGCAGGTCCATGCCCGCACTTTGGTTGGTGGCATAGGCCGGTAGCGCATGCCGTGATTTGTTTATGATTTGAATCTTCATAGCCTTATACACTTTAAGTTCACAAAAATACGCAAATCCACCCAATGCGACCGACTTTTGAGCTGGAAAAAGAGAGGAGACTCCGTTTTTTAATTTACTTTTGCAAGTAAAATGAGTTAAAGCTGGATGCAGATGATGGACTGGAATACCCTTATTTCTTATAAACGCTTCGGTCAGGAAGAGAAGCATGAGGTGCGTATCGAATCACGTACTGAGTTTCAACGCGATTACGATCGGCTGATTTTCTCGGCTCCGTTCCGGCGGATGCAAAATAAGACACAGGTGTTTCCGCTTCCGGGAAGCGTCTTTGTGCACAACCGGCTTACACACAGTCTGGAGGTTTCCAGCGTGGGGCGCTCGCTGGGTACGGACGCCGCCCGCGAGTTGACGCGTGTCCATCCGGAACTGGCCGATACCCATCTGCATTCAATAGGTTCTATTGTTTCGGCTGCCTGTCTGGCTCACGATATGGGCAATCCACCTTTCGGTCACTCCGGCGAGCGGGCTATCAAGAGCTTTTTCAGCGATGGAAACGGTGTTCAGCTTCGTACTTATACCGATCCTTCGACCGGAAAACGCCTCACGGATGCGCAATGGAACGATATCATCCATTTTGATGGTAATGCCAATACCTTCCGTCTGTTGACCCACCGTTTCGAGGGACGCCGGAAGGGAGGTTTCGTGATGACCTATTCCACGTTAGCCGCTGTTGTGAAATATCCGTATTCATCGTCACTTTGCCCGGATGGGAAAGATAAATTCGGCTTTTTCGAAAGCGAAAAGGACGATTTCAAACGTATTGCCGATGAGTTAGGGCTTATCGGTCATTGCGACCAGGCCGGCAATCTTTGTTATACGCGCCATCCGTTGGTCTATCTTGTCGAGGCTGCCGATGATATCTGTTATGAGATTATGGATATCGAAGACGCGCATAAGTTACGTTTATTGACTGACGAACAGACGATGGAACTTTTGTTCGGTTTCTTCGATGAAAACAGGAAAAAACATATTCAACAGACCTTTGAATATGTAACGGATATAAACGAACAGATTGTCTATTTGCGCTCTTGCGTCATTAATGAATTAGAGCATGCCTGCGTGTGTGCCTTTGTGGAGAACGAAACCGCCATCTTGTCCGGAACGTTTCAAGGAACGCTTATCGACCATATCGCTCCGCATCTTCAAAAAGCCTATAAACGGTGTGAGGAGATTGCTTACAAATATATTTATCGTTGCCGTGATGTGGTGGATATCGACTTGGCCGGCTATCGCATTCTTTACACGTTGCTCGAGCTGATGATAGATGCCGTACTCCATCCGGAGAAAGCTTACAGCAAGTTGCTGATCAATCGTGTTTCCAGTCAATACCAGTTGAATGCCCCTTGCTTGTACGACCGCGTGATGGGTGTACTCGACTATATAACGGGAATGACCGATGTCTATGCGCTCGATTTGTATCGGAAGATCAACGGAAATTCATTGCCGATGGTATAAACGAACGCGTTTATACCATTTATGGTGATGCACTGTCTCCGTATCTATTTCCTATCCTTATTTGGCGATACCCGGAGATTTGAGTACGTCGCTTAAAAAGTTTATGGCATCCGGATTTTGTGCTACGAATGTGTCGATATGTCGAACCCGTTTTTCGGCCAATATCTCGTCAACAGCAATCAAAATACCCGTTTCTTCTACGTTTCCAAACGAATCATTAACTGCCGTACCGAACATACGCATCGTAGGACTTAAGCTCATGTAAGCATTGACCAAGGGCGGGATGTTGAACCCCAGTTTGCGCACTTCGGCGTTCAATATGCGGTAGTCGTCTTTAAAGTTCGTTTCGCAAAGTATTTGTTGCAGCTCGCTGACGGGGGTTTCCAGCTGTACGGCGTTGATGGGTGTCACCAGTCCGTCTTTGTCGCCAAAATGTTTGTGCAGGAAGTAAAGAATCATGTCGCGTCCTCTACGTACAAAAGACGGATACATGGTCATTTTGCCGAAAAAGTATTTCACCTCGGGCATAATGACGGTGAGTGCGCCCAGTCCGTCCCACAAGTTGTCCAGCGCAAACAGCCCCCTGCTTTCCTTGCGGGTGCTTTGATACTCCAGTGTTACAAACGAACGGCCCAATTCTACGGTGTGGCGCATATAATCGCGTACAAACTGTTCCGAGAAGCGGAACATGTGTCCGGTTGCCAATATTGGTTGTCCCTCTTCGTTCAGTTCGAAATCCGTTCCCGGCAGGTAACGGTAGCCACCCAGAATTTCTTCTGTTTCGGGATTCCATACAATCAATTGTTTGTATGGATTCTCTTTCGTGTCAAATTCGTCCAGGTCAAGGCTCTTTCCCGTACCTCCTCCGGCAGCGCGGAATGCTATTTCGCGCAGACGTCCTATCTCGCGCAATGTGTTGGGTGCGTTCTGCCAAGTAACAACGTATATTTCGTTATGACTCCGGTTGGTCAGTCTTAACCGTCTTTCGGGCGTTAGTTCCTGACGCAGAAGCGCCCTTCTCACCGGCGCTATGATTTCTTCCATATAGAGTGTTTGTTGCTAATTTACAAATGATATACAATATCCTTTACATATTGGGCCCACTCGGTTGCCGAGCGCGAGCTGTCAAACGTCTGCCAGGGAATAGGCTTGCCTATCTTCACCAGGAACCGTTTGTGTGCGTTTTTGTACATCTCGTCCACCAAAAACAGCATGGCAATGTTGAATTTGATTCCCAGCGCACTACATACGTTTGCCACCCGGTAGAAAAAGTCGGAATTGCATCCACCGAAGTGAATCGGCACTACGTCGCGTTGGGTTTCAATGCTTTTCGTGATAAATGTCTTTTTCCACGGAAGGTCGCACACTACACCGTTTTGGCGGCGCGAACACAATCCGGCCGGAAACATGATGATGTGGTTGTCGCTCTTGAAGCCGGCTTCTACCATAGCCGGGAAGCGCTTGCTTTGCGATCCGGTTTTGTTGATGGGGATACAAAGGGGAGCCAGTCCGCGCAGATTCATCAGGAGGTCGTTCACCAGGTACTTCACCCGTCCCTCATAGCGGCGTCCCAGTATCGCACCCAGTGCCACACCGTCTTCGCCACCCAGCGGATGATTGCTTACGAAGGTGTATAACCGTCCGTCGTCTGCTGCCGGAAAATTCTCTTCGCCTTCAATAATCAGTTCCATGTCCAGGTAACGGACACATTCCTCCAACCATTCCACCCCCACTTTGTCACTCGAAGAAAGCAGGAAACGGTTCACTTCGTCCTGGTGGATGATACGTTTTAGCCACGAAATCAGAAAACGGGGCACGTAGCGGGCTTTGCGGCCTGCTTTTTCGCTGATAATGCGTTCTATGTCTACCGTAAAGTGATTCTCTTCTGTCATTATACTACCTGTTATATAGACACTAATGAGTTGCAAAAGTAGCTAAATTTTATAGAATAGGGCTGCGTTTGCAGAAAAGAATTTCTATTTTTGTCCACGTATGCATACCCTAACCATCGTCACAATCGAATTTGCAGCTGCCGCCCATCTCATGATGAGCCTGGTGCTCTTTTATTTTTCACGGCGTCGGGTTATGTACCTGTCACAGGCATGGATCATGCTGCTCTTTTGCCTGATTTATGCCGTTGCATTGTTCTATGTGTTTACGCAAGAGATCCCTCCGTTGGGTATTCTTCATCCCGTGTTGCTCGTCTATTTGCTGGCTTGTTCGTTTTTGCAGAGCATTTATCCCTTGGGGCTGTGTATGCCCGGTTATTTGCAGTGGGGACGCATGTGGGGCTATGCCCTGCCGGCGCTGGGTGTCGTGTCCCTGTACTTGGGCGGCATGCTGTTGGGCAGTGAGCCGGTCAAAATTTATCGGGCCGAAGACTTCCAGCAATGGTTGTTGAGCGGTGACGTGCTGTTACGGGTAGGGGCGCTTGCGCTTTCGGGTTATTATATCATTAATATATTCAGGCTTCCGGCGCGGCTGATACGCGAGTTTGACATGCCGCGTTACCTGAAGGTGTACGGCATGCTGTTGGGACTGCTTTCCCTCTATTTCGTCATCATAGCCTTGTCTTTCCAGCTGTTGGTGCTTATTGTCTATATTCTGCTGTTTACGCTCATCAATTTGTTCCTCTTTTTCAGTATCCTTGAACCCGTGCTTAACCGGCTTCAGCAACCTCCCATCAACTATGTGGAAGAGTGTCCTTCGCCCGAAGTGATTACGTTGACCGAGCAAAAAGACTTTAATGAGGCTAACCGCCGCCGGTTCGAACGGCTCGAATACCTGATGCAGCACGAGCGCCCTTGGCGCGACAATCAGTTCAACCGCGATAAGCTGTGTAAGGAAACGGGGGTAAACCGCCATTTGCTTTTGCAGTGTCTGCGCAGCCAGGGTTACAACGACACGCACGAGTATATCAACCGTTATCGCATTGAAGCCTTGAAAAAGGCTGTTTTGTCCGGTGAGATAACGGAGGTGAAAGATTGCGAGAAGGTAGGTTTCGGATCGCTGAAGACTGCCCGTTGCTGTTTTGCCCGTATGGAGGATCAAACGCTGGAAAGTTTTTTTGAGGCGGCGCTTCGGCAGCGTCCGGATGCCAGGGACGTGCAAGAAAAAGCCTGAGACCTCGCGCCGACACCTGAAAAAAGCGTATCTTTGCGCTTTAAATGCTCCAAGTTCATACGTTTATGAAATTTAAAAGTTACAGTTTATGCCTGTTGTGCGGGCTCTTTCTGGCTTTGACGGCTGTTTCGGCTACGGCTAAAAAGAAAGACCCACGGGCTTATGTCAAGTTGGAAACCAGTGCCGGAACCATTGTGGTTGCACTGTCCAATCAAACGCCGGTTCATCGTGATAACTTCTTGAAGTTGACCCGCGAGGGTTATTACGACGGGGTTTTATTCCATCGGGTGATTGAAAATTTTATGATCCAGGCCGGCGATCCCGACTCGCGTGGTGCGGCTCCGGGAAAGAAGCTTGGAGAGGGTGGCCCTGACTATACCTTGCCGGCCGAAATTGTTTGGCCCGATTTGTTCCATTACC
>CABSGW010000028.1 GCA_902477365.1 uncultured Prevotellaceae bacterium | reverse complement strand
TTATTGGCCGGCGGTCATAACGGGTATATTTGTCATCAATGCGCCAGCAAGGCAAATGAAGTTTTCGAAGAATATTTTCCCAAAAGTAATTCTACAAAACAGGCCATAGATCTGTCTACGCTTCCAAAACCAATTGATATAAAGGAACACCTGGATCAATATGTTATTGGGCAAGATGCGGCAAAGCAGTGTCTGGCCGTGGCTGTATACAATCATTATAAACGCTTGGCTCAACCGGTACAGGACGATCAAGTTGAGATTGAGAAATCAAACATCATTATGGTAGGCAGTACAGGAACCGGAAAAACGCTGTTGGCCCGTACCATTGCAAAATTGTTGGATGTTCCGTTTACCATTGTCGATGCAACGGTTTTCACCGAAGCCGGCTATGTGGGGGAAGATGTGGAAAGTATCCTGTCCCGATTGTTGCAAGTGGCCGATTTTGATGTTGAGCGTACAGAACGGGGAATCGTGTTTATTGATGAGATTGATAAAATTGCCCGTAAGAGTGATAATCCGTCTATTACCCGGGATGTTAGTGGCGAAGGCGTTCAGCAGGGGTTGCTTAAGTTGCTTGAAGGTTCTGTGGTGAATGTACCGCCCAAGGGAGGACGTAAACATCCCGATCAGGCTTACACGCAAGTGGACACAAAGAATATCCTTTTTATTTGTGGCGGAGCGTTTGACGGTATCGAGAAGAAAATTGCCCAACGCATGAATACGCATGTAGTCGGATTCGATTCGGTACAGAATGTGATGCAGATTGATAAAGAAAACCTGATGAAGTATATTGTGCCTCAGGATTTGAAATCGTTTGGTTTGATTCCTGAGATAATCGGGCGACTTCCTGTTTTGACCTATTTGAATCCGTTGGACCGCAATGCACTTCGAAACATATTGACAGAACCTAAAAACTCTATTATCAAACAGTATATCAAACTGCTTGAGATGGATGGTATAAAGGTTTCTTTTGATGACGATGCATTGGAATATGTGGTTGACAAAGCGGTTGAATACAAATTGGGTGCACGTGGTCTTCGGTCTATTGTTGAGACGATTATGATGGAGGCTATGTTCCGTCTGCCGTCCGAAAGACCTGAAACATATCATGTGACAGTTACATATGCAAAGGAACAAATAGAAAAAACAAGTCATATTAATTGATCACAATAATCAATGAGGTTAAAAAAAGTATTTTCTCTATTTTTATAAGAAAAAATACCTGCGAATCGAAAGTTGTTTTTAACTTTGTTAAGTCACTAAGATAAGCTAACCTTATATGATGAGTGTGGAATATGATTTAATAGGAATTCTAAAGCGTTACTTTGGTTTTGACACCTTCAAGGGAGATCAAGAGGCCATCATACGTAATGTGTTATCGGGCAACGATACGTTTGTCCTTATGCCTACGGGGGGTGGTAAGTCGCTTTGCTATCAGTTGCCATCGTTGATGATGGAGGGGACTGCTATTGTGGTATCTCCTTTGATAGCCCTTATGAAGAATCAGGTAGATGCTGTGCGTCATGTGAGTGAAAAAGAAGGGTTGGCTCATTTTATAAATTCCTCTCTCGGAAAAGTAGCCATAGATCAGGTGAAAAATGATATACTTGAAGGGAGAACCAAATTGTTATACGTAGCTCCGGAATCTTTGACAAAAGAGGAAAATGTGGAGTTCTTGAAGTCGGTAAAGATTTCATTCTATGCGATTGACGAGGCTCATTGTATCTCGGAGTGGGGACATGATTTCAGGCCGGAGTATCGACGTATCAGAACTTTGATAAACGAGATAGGTTCTGCACCGATCATCGCATTGACGGCTACTGCGACTGATAAGGTACGTGCCGATATCAAAAAGAATTTGGGTATTGTCAATGCACGAGAATTTAAAAGTTCTTTTAATCGTCCCAATCTCTACTATGAGGTGCGGGCCAAGACAAAACAGGTTGATAAGGAAATTATAAAATACATAAAGCAACATAGTGGAAAGAGTGGAATAATTTATTGTTTGAGTCGGAAGAAGGTGGAAGAACTGGCCGAAGTGCTACGAGCTAACGATATTAGTGCTGAAGCCTATCATGCCGGAATGGACTCTGTAACACGTTCTAAAACTCAGGATGATTTCCTGATGGAACGGATTGATGTAATTGTGGCTACAATTGCCTTCGGAATGGGGATTGACAAACCCGATGTGCGATATGTGATCCATTACGATGTACCTAAAAGCCTAGAAGGTTATTATCAAGAAACCGGGCGTGCCGGTCGTGACGGTGGTGAGGGAAATTGTGTGACTTTCTATGCTTATAAAGACCTTTTGAAACTGGAAAAGTTTATGGAGGGTAAACCGGTGGCAGAGCAGGATATCGGCCGGCAGTTGTTAAAGGAGACTGCTGCCTATGCGGAATCGTCTGTGTGCCGGCGTAGATTACTGTTGCATTATTTTGGTGAAACATATACGGAAGATAATTGTGGAAATTGTGACAACTGTTTAAATCCTAAGAAACAAGTGGAAGCAAAAGATCAATTGTGTAGTGTACTCGAAGTAGTATTATCAGTGAAAGAAAATTTTAGAGACGAGTACATTAAAGATATATTGTTGGGCAAAGAGACAGAAGAAGTGTTGGCCCACAAGCATGATGAATTGGAAGTTTTTGGCCAGGGAGATGCTGACGAAGAGCGTACTTGGAATGCTGTGATTAATCAGGCAGTCTTGGCTGGTTATTTATCGAAAGATGTCGAAAATTACGGCATATTGAAGGTGACGGATGCTGGGAAAAAATTTCTGAAGAGTCCAAAGTCCTTTAAGATTACCGAGGATAATGAATTTGATGAAGAGGAAGAAGATGCTCCGGTGCGTAGTGGGGGGACCTGTGCAGTAGATCCGGCTCTTTTTCAGATGCTGAAAGATCTTCGTAAACGAATGTCGAAAGATTTGGATGTCCCGCCCTATGTAATCTTTCAAGATCCTTCGCTTGAAGCAATGGCGACGATTTATCCTGAGACGATTGACGAGTTGCAAAACATTCCGGGTGTTGGTGCTGGTAAGGCAAAACGGTATGGAAAGGAGTTTTGCGAGCTGATAAAACGTCATTGTGCAGAGAATGAGATTGAACGTCCTGAAGATTTACGTATCAGGACCGTAGCCAATAAATCCAAGTTAAAAGTAAGCATAATTCAAAGTATCGACCGGAAGGTTGCTTTAGACGATATCGCTTTAGCAAAAGGCATTGAGTTTGGTGAATTGCTGGATGAGGTCGAAGCTATTGTCTATTCAGGTACGAAGTTGAATATAGATTACTTCTTGAATGATGTAATGGACGAAGACCATATGAACGACATCTATGCCTACTTTAAGGAGTCGGAGACAGATGATCTGGAAGAAGCTCTTGATGAGCTTGGAAATGATTATACTGAGGAAGAGATTCGTTTGGTTCGTATCAAATTTATTTCTGAAATGGCCAATTAATAATAGGGTGTTGTGATCCGTTCAACAATGGGTTTGAGCGGATCACAATCTTATTGTCATTCTGTTTTTCTATTCTAGTCTATAATAAGATGAAATCTTCTTGTAAAGATCAAAAAAAAGCGGTTGGGTAGTCAATAATAGAAATTAAAATAGTAAATTTGCGTGCAATAAATTCTATTCCTATGTCATCATTTATTGCAGATAAAATTGTTATGGACGGTTTGACTTATGACGATGTGTTGTTAGTGCCGGCCTATTCGGAAGTATTACCGCGTACAGTTGATTTATCAACAAAATTTTCTCGTAACATAGAGCTTAAAATTCCTTTTGTGACGGCTGCCATGGATACGGTTACCGAAGCAAAGATGGCTATTGCGATTGCGCGTGAAGGAGGAATCGGGGTTATTCATAAAAATATGTCTATAGAAGAACAAGCCCGTCAGGTTGCTATCGTAAAGCGTGCGGAAAATGGTATGATCTATGATCCTATTACTATTCAGCGTGGTTCTACAGTGGGTGCAGCATTGGAGTTGATGGCAGAATACCACATTGGCGGTATCCCTGTGGTAGATGAAGATCGTCGTTTGGTAGGTATTGTAACAAATAGGGATTTGCGTTTTGAACAAGAGACTGGTAAGTTGATTGATGAGGTAATGACGAGTGAAAATCTTGTTACAACCGATCAGAAGACGGACCTGATAGCTGCGGCTCGGATTTTGCAGGAAAATAAAATCGAAAAATTACCTGTTGTGGATAAAGACAATCGGTTGGTAGGACTGATTACCTATAAGGATATTACAAAGGCCAAGGACAAACCGATGTCTTGCAAGGACTCAAAAGGACGCTTGCGTGTAGCTGCCGGAGTAGGTGTAACAGCCGATACCATGGAGCGTATGGAGGCTTTGATTCATGCCGGTGCCGATGCGATTGTTATTGATACGGCTCATGGACACTCCAAGTTTGTGATAGAAAAACTGAAAGAGGCAAAACAGCGTTTTCAGGGTGTGGATATTGTGGTAGGCAATGTTGCAACAGGCGATGCTGCACGTATGTTGGTGGAGGCTGGTGCCGATGCTATCAAAGTGGGTATCGGTCCGGGTTCTATTTGTACTACCCGTGTGGTTGCCGGTGTAGGTGTACCACAGTTGTCGGCTATCTATGATGTGGCTTGTGCTTTGAAGGGAACTGGAGTTCCAATGATTGCGGATGGTGGATTACGTTATTCAGGCGATGTTGTCAAAGCTTTGGCAGCTGGCGGAAATTGTGTAATGATCGGTTCTTTGGTAGCAGGTACGGAAGAGTCTCCGGGCGAAACGATTATTTTTAATGGTCGTAAGTTTAAGACCTATCGCGGAATGGGGTCATTGGAGGCGATGGAAAATGGTTCGAAAGACCGTTATTTCCAATCAGCTGTGGCCGATGCCAAGAAATTGGTTCCGGAGGGTATCGCAGGCCGAGTACCATACAAAGGATCTGTTCAGGAGGTTATTTACCAATTGGTCGGTGGATTACGTTCCGGTATGGGATATTGTGGAACATCTACGATAGAAGCGTTGCATACAGCTAAGTTTACGCGCATCACGAATGCAGGTGTGCTGGAAAGTCATCCGCATGATATTACAATAACCAGTGAGGCGCCTAATTATAGCCGATCTGTTTGATAAATAAACCGTACTTATTTGCGGATATGAAGAAAAAAAAATGGTTAAGTTTGGTTTTGCTGGCATTTCCTTTTTGTGGAAATGCCCAGCAAATCAATGACCCGATATTAATGACGGTCAATGGAAAGCCTGTTCCTCGCTCGGAGTTTGAGTATTCTTATAATAAGAATCGCAAGGTTAGCGATGTTTATGAAAAGAAAACAGTCGATGAGTATGTTGATTTGTTTGTCAACTACCGGTTGAAGGTTGAGGCTGCAAAGGAGGCACGTCTTGATACGTTATCTTCATTCCTCAGTGAGTTTGGTAAATATCGTGATGCCCAGTTGATACCTTATTTGATAGATAGTGTTTATGTTGATTCTGTCGCAAGGGTCGTTTACGAAGACATCAAGATGAAAGTAGGTGATGCGGATTTGGTACACGTTGCGCATATCTTTTTCAAAGTTCCCCAGCGAATGGATCGTTCCGCACGCGATAAGATCCGCAATCGGGCAGATTCGGTTTATTCAGTTTTATTGAAGGGAGTAGATTTTGCTCAAACGGCAAAACGTGTTTCAGAAGACTATGCTACAGCACGTAATGGCGGGGAAATTCCTTGGTTTGGTCCTAATGCGGCATTGCCGGAATTTGAACAGCAGGCTTATGCTTTGAAGCCGGGACAGATGAGTAAGCCATTTTTATCAACGGTTGGTTTTCATATTATTCGAATGCTTGACCGTAAGAAATTGGAACCTTATGAGATCAAGAAAAAAGAGTTGGTAGACCAGTTACGGAAACAGGGATTGGACGAATTGGCATGTGAAAGTTCTATTCGTAAAATGATTGTAGCTTCTGGTGGGCGTTTGACAAGAGATGATATCGCCAATCAGGTCATAGCTCAGCATGAGAAAGACAATCCTGATTTGAAATACTTGGTTAAGGAATACCATGATGGATTGTTGTTGTTCGAGATCGTTTCAAAAGCTGTGTGGGATAAGGTGGCTGAGGATGAGGCCGGCACAGAGGCTTATTTTGAAGCACATAAGTCTGATTATAAATGGGAATCTCCTCGTTTCAAAGGATTTTTGATTCAGGCTAAAGATAAAAAACAGTTGTCTAAGGTCAAGAAAGTTTTGAAGAAACATCAAAATGGTGATTGGCAACAGGTTATAAAGGAAACATTTAATAGCGAAAAGCCTCAGGTTCGGGTGTTATATGGTATCTATAAAGAGGGAGATAATACTTATGTAGATAATTTGGCTTTTAAATGTGATCATGCAGTGGAATCGAAACTCTATCCATATAGCTCGCTTTATGGTAAAAAGGTGAAGAAACCACAGAGTTATGAAGATGTGAAAGAACGTGTAAAAAGTGATTTTCAACAATCGGAAGAGAAAAAGTGGGTTGAGTCATTACGTAAAAAATATCGCGTAGAAGTGAACAAGGAAGTGCTTCGTTCGGTAAATAGCCATTAAAATAGAGATATAAAAAATGAAAATGAAGAATGTTTTCTTTTTGTGTGTGTGCATGCTGTTGGCTTGGCCTGTAAACGCTCAAAACAATGTGATTGATGAAGTTGTTTGGGTGGTAGGTGACGAACCGATACTTCTCTCGGAAGTAGAAGAACAGAGGCTATATGCGGAGATCGAAAGAATAAACTTGAAGGGTAATCCTTATTGTGTTATTCCCGAACAGTTGGCTATTACAAAGCTGTATTTGCATCAGGCCACTTTAGACAGTATTGATGTTCCTGAATCTAAGATATTGAAGTTCGTGGAAAATCGTATGGAAGCCTTGTTACAGCAAGCCGGATCGAAAGAAAAATTGGAAGAATATATGCATCGTACAACGGCACAAATACGCGATATGTTTTATCAGCGTAATCGTGAACAGTTGATTGTGCAACAGGTGCAGGCTAAAATTGTAAAAAACTTGAAGGTTACAGCGGCAGAGGTTCGTAATTATTTCAAAAGTATGCCGATAGATAGTTTTCCGTTGATTCCAACTAAAGTTGAGGTGCAACTGATAACACAAGCTCCGTTGATACCACGTGCGGAGGTGGAGCGGGTTGAAAGCGAGCTTCGTGATTATGCAAAACGTGTCAATGAGGGTGAGTCTGATTTTTCTACATTGGCTCTTTTGTATTCAGAAGATGAGGGTACCGCTCGACAAGGTGGAGATTGTGGTTTTAGAGGTAAGGGGGAGTTTGTTCCTGAATTTGCCAATGTGGCTTTTAGTCTGACTGACCCTAAAAAGGTTTCTAAGATAGTGCGGTCGGAATATGGATTCCATATCATTCAGTTTGTCGAACGTAGAGGTGACAAGGTTCGTGTTCGCCATATTTTGAGAAGACCTCATGTGGCTGAAAATGAGATGAATGAGACGATGTCTCGTATGGATTCGATTGCTAACGATATTCGGAAAGGAAAAATTTCTTTTGATGTGGCTGCATCGTATTATTCGGACGATAAGGATACACGGAGCAATTATGGTTTGATGGTAAATTCCTTGCAGGGTGATCGTACTCCCTGGTTTGAGTTTCAGGATCTTCCTCAGGAGGTGGCTAAAGCTATAAGCAATATGCATATCGGAGAAGTTTCAGAACCTTTCAAAATGATCAATAAACAAGGGCAAGAAGTTTGTGCGATTGTAAAATTGAAAACTAAAGTAGAGGAACATCGGGCTAATTTAGTCGAAGATTTTCAAGTGTTGCAACAAGTCGTGACTCAGAAGAAGCAAGAAGAATTACTTGAAAAATGGATACGAAATAAACAAAAAACAACTTATGTGCGTATTAATGAGGGATGGAATAATTGTGAATTTGAGTATCCGGGTTGGGTTAAATGAGAAATTTGTTGAAAATGATTAGTAAAAGGCATAAACCACATCATTATATTGGTTTATGCCTCTTTGGACTTTTGATAATACATTCTTTGGTCTTTGCTGGAGTGGGTCAGCGTAGACCAGATACACGTAAAGAGGACTCTAAGGTGTATTTGTTACATGCCGATACGTTTCGTTATAAACAGTTTGCTAACCAGGATGCTCAAGTGTTGAATGGGAATGTACGGTTCAGACATGAAGCGGTGCTGATGTTTTGTGATAGTGCTTATTTTTACAAGAATCAGAATTCGTTTGAAGCATTTGGACATGTGCGGATGGAGCAAGGCGATACTCTCTCTCTGGTAGGAGACTATCTGAAATATGATGGTAATTCGAAAATTGCGGAGGTGCGCTATAATGTGAAAATGATGCATCACAACTCAATATTGTTGACAGATAGTTTGAATTATGATCGGTTGTATGATTTGGGTTATTTTTTTGAAGGTGGAAAATTGATAGATCAAGACAATGTGTTGACTTCTGATTGGGGCGAGTATTCTCCTTCTACACGGGAGGCAATCTTCAATTATAATGTGAAGTTGGACAATCCTAAATTTGTATTGACATCAGACACGTTACATTATAATACCCTAAGTAAGCAAGCTCATATTGTTGGCCCTTCTAATATTGTGAGTGGAGACACTCATATTTATTCGGAATCGGGATATTATAATACGGATACGCAACAAGCTAATTTGTTTGATCGTTCTGTGGTAATGAATAAGGGAAGCCGCCTGACGGGTGATAGCTTGTTTTATGATAAATATACGGGTGATATGCATGCTTTCCGGAATGTGATTTATGAAGATAAGATTAATAAGCATATATTGGAAGGGCATTATTGTACATATAATGAGCAAAACGGAAAGGCGTTGGTGACGGATAGTGCTTTGGCAAAAGAATTTTCGGGTGGTGTTGATACCATGTATGTGCATGCTGATACATTTAGGGTTTATACATTTAACATTCAGACGGATTCTGTTTATCGTATGTTGCATGCCTATTATCATGTACGGTCTTATCGTACCGATATCCAGTCAGTTTGTGATTCTTTAACCTATGATACCAGATCTGCCCGTATGGTGATGTATGACAACCCGATTGTGTGGAATTGGGGACAGCAATTGTTAGGTGAAGAAATCCATATGTTTATGAACGATTCGACAGTAGATAGTGTGCATGTTATCAATCAGGCCCTTTTGGTGGAACGTATGGATTCCGTTTATTATAATCAGGTGACGGGACGTTTGATGAAAGCTTTTTTTGATCAAGGTGTTTTGGTGCAGAATCAAGTAATCGGAAATGTAGAGGTCGCCTATTACCCGTTAGATAGTGACAGTTTGATTATCGGATTGAATCGTTTCCAGAGTAGCGAATTGCGGATGTTTATGAAGGAAAAGAAAATGAGTAAGATGTGGTCTCCGCAATCCGAAGGAATTCTGTATCCATTGACATTGGCTCCGCCGGAAGAAAATTTTTTGAGTAATTTTGTTTGGTTCGATTATATTCGTCCTCAGAATAAAGATGATATTTTTGAGTGGAGAGCGAAAAAGGCTGGTACGGAGTTAAAAGAAACGGTACGACGGCAGGCTCCGGTGCAGTTTCTTAAGAATGTGAAGAAAAAAGTAGATTGAACAATTAGCTCCAATTAAATGCTGTTTATATGGGAGATGTAATTCGTTTGTTGCCCGATTCAGTCGCAAATCAAATTGCGGCCGGGGAGGTTATTCAGCGACCGGCTTCTGTTGTAAAGGAGTTGGTGGAGAATGCTTTAGATGCAAATGCTGGAAATATTAAAGTCGTTATAGTTGATGCCGGCAAAACAAGTATACAGGTAATAGATGACGGAAAAGGTATGTCGGAGACCGATGCTCGTTTGGCTTTTGAGCGGCACGCTACTTCTAAAATTTCTTCAGCAGCCGATTTGTTTGCTTTACAAACGATGGGATTTAGGGGGGAAGCGTTGGCCTCGATTGCAGCAGTAGCTCAGGTGGAATTAAGAACACGTACCAATGATTGTGAGTTGGGGGTTTCGCTTAGATTGTCTGGTTCTAAAATAGAAACGCAGGAACCGATTGCTTGTCCTGTGGGGGCTAATTTTGCAGTGCGTAATTTGTTTTTTAATGTTCCGGTACGTCGAAAGTTTTTGAAATCCAATCAAACAGAGCTGAGTAATATCCTGATGGAGTTTGAACGTATAGCGTTGGCTCACGAAGATATACGTTTTACATTGATCCACAATGACGTTACGGTTATGTCGTTGGCGCAAGCATCTACGCGTCAGCGTATTATTGATGTTTTTGGGAAAAAGCTGAATCAACAACTTTTGAGTGTTAAGGTTGACACTACGCTGGTTCGTGTCTTTGGCTATGTGGGTACACCTGATAGCTCAAGGAAAAAAGGTGCTCACCAATATTTTTTTGTGAATGGGCGTTTTATGCGACATCCTTATTTTCAGCGTGCTGTGATGTCTGCTTACGAGCGTTTGATTCCTAATGGAGAGCAAGTCTCTTATTTTATTTATTTGGAGGTTGATCCGGCTCGTATAGATGTCAATATACATCCAACAAAAACCGAAATCAAATTTGAAGACGAACAGGCAATCTGGCAAATTTTGCAGGCTGCTACAAAGGAGGCATTAGGAAAATTTAATGCTACTCCTTCGATTGATTTTGATGCGGAAGAGCGGCCTCAAATTCCGGCTTTTTCAATGAATGATCCGCTTGTAAGCCCTCCTATACCTGAATATAATCCGAAGTATACACCATTTGAAGAGACCTCGCGACAGGAAATACGGAATCATTCGGCGAAAAAAGATTGGGAGGCATTGTTTGATGTTGTACATAGTAATGAGGGATTTTCTCAACAAAATGTATCGGTCGATTCGTTTGAAAATCTGTCTTCAGAACGGT
The DNA here is from genome assembly GCA_902477365.1 of uncultured Prevotellaceae bacterium. Classification (GTDB taxonomy): domain Bacteria; phylum Bacteroidota; class Bacteroidia; order Bacteroidales; family Bacteroidaceae; genus Alloprevotella. The sequence goes on along the minus strand of CABSGW010000028.1, from coordinate 4,892 downwards.
TCTCTTCTTTATATGATAATTGTGTGGATAAGGAACGAAAAACATGGGAAGATGTTTCTACCATTTGTTTATCTTATAAAGGTACTTATATTTTGTCACCGATGAAAGACGGACTTATGATTATCGACCAACGTCGTGCTCATATACGTGTATTGTATGACAAATACATGGAGCAGCTGCAAAAAGGAACAGGAACTTCGCAGGGAGTCTTATTTCCTGAAATCGTAGAGTTTTCCCCATCTCAGGCAGTGGTATTAAATGAACTGTTGGACGAACTGACTGCGGTAGGCTTTGATTTGTCAAATTTAGGCGGAGGATCATTTTCTATAAATGGTATACCGGCTGGTACAGATCATATAAATCCGGTTATATTGCTGAGAGATATTTTAGATCAATCATGTGAACAGAAAAAACAGGTAAAAGAAGAAATAAATCATGTATTAGCCATGACTTTGTCCCAAAAAGCAGCTATAAGTTATGGTGAAGGCATGTCTCAAGAGCAAATGGCACATTTGATTCATACACTTTTTGCTTGTAAAATGCCCACTTATACACCGGATGGTAAATTGATATATTCTATTTTTGAGGATGAAAGGCTAGAAAAAATATTCATCTAAACGGATAAACATGGATTTTCGTGTGATAAATGTACGAAATTAGTTTTTTTTTAGGAAATATGTAGGCTAGTTCTCTAGGATTTGCTACCTTTGCATACAAAAGCATGAATAGCTTTCAGGGAATTGAAAATAGATAACGAGATTTAGAATCTTAATATTTTGAGTATGAAAAAATTAATGATTGCACTGGCGTTTGCTGGTTTGTCTACCGGAGCAATGGCTCAGGAGACAGTTGAAACTCCTAGAATGAAACATAGCGTTGCTACAAATTCATTTTGGAGTAATTGGTTCGTTTCAGTAGGAGGTAATTATAATGCCTTCTATTCGTCACAGGAACATGGTGTATCCAACAATCCTTTTAGCAAGGATCGTGGTATGTTTGGTTTTGATGTATCGCTTGGTAAATGGTTTACTCCAGGTATCGGTTTGAGAGGTAAATTCAATGGTATTTGGGGAAAACAAGTGAACTCAGAAACTTCTCACCCTACAATTGATATGTGGCAGTTGCAAGGTGATGTTTTGTTCAATCTGAGCAATATGATTTATGGATATAGCGAGACACGCGTTTGGAATCTTATTCCTTATGTAGGTGTTGGTGGTGTTCGTAACTGCTCTGACAATGTAAACGACTTTGCTTATACGGCAGGTTTGTTGAATACATGGAAGTTGAACAAGCATTTCTTGTTGAATTTAGATGTTTATGCATCTGCAGCTCGTACCAGAATTGATGGTGCAGGCAAGAGTGGTTGGGATAAACTGTTAGGAGCTTCTGTCGGTGTTACTTATAACATCGGTAAGAGCACTTGGGAGAAAACTCCGGACGTAGCTGCTTTGATGGCAATGAACAAAGAGCAAATGGATGCAATGAATGCTTCTTTGAAAGAACAGCAGGATGAAAATGCACGTTTGCGTGATATGTTGGCTAAGGCCCAGCAAGTTAAGCCTGTAACTAAAACTGTTAAGGAGTTTGCTGCAACTAGCCAATCTGTGTTCTTTAGAATTGGATCTTCTCGCATCGCTTCAAGAAAAGACTTAGTGAATGTGAAAGAAGTTGCTGAATATGCAAAGGCTAATGGCAATAAGATCCTTGTAACAGGTTATGCTGATAGCAAGACTGGTAGCGCTGCTTACAACCAGACATTGAGCCAGAAACGTGCTGATGCAGTTGTTGACGAATTGGTTAAGATGGGTGTAAGCCGCGATAATATTATCGTTGAGGCTAAAGGTGGTGTGAATGATATCGCTCCGTTCTCTTACAACCGTCGTGTAACCGTAAAATTGCAGTAATTTCTAAACAATAAGTAATTAACAAAAGGGCAGGAGATTTCTCCTGCCCTTTTTCATATATTAAAATGATGAATTCTTCGATTATAATTGAGCAAGTTACAGAAAACAAGAAAAACTATTTAGAGCTTCTCTTATTAGCAGATGAACAAGAGTCAATGATCGATTTGTATTTGGATCGTGGAGTACTGTATGTTTGCCGGACGCCAACGGGAGAAGTCTTAGCGGTATGTGTTTGTACTGATGAAGGTCCGAATGTCTATGAAATTAAAAATATAGCAGTTTCTCCTGCTCATAGACGCGAAGGGATAGGGCGTATATGTGTAGATTTTATAGCTTCTGTTTGTCGGGCAAAAGGAGGTACTTTACTTCGTGTTGGTACGGGAGATGTTCCGTCTACTCGTCTTTTTTATGAAAGTTGTGGTTTTGTTTATACTCATCGTCTCGCTAATTTTTTTCTTTTGAATTACGATCATCCAATAATAGAAGATGGAATTCAGTTGGTTGACATGATTTATTTAGCCCGTAAGTTATAACGTGCTTTCATTTATAACTGTTTGTTTCTTTGAGATTGTTTTTTATTTATAATTGTATTGAAGCGGTAAACGATATTTTGTATGACTAAAGGTGGTGTTTCTTATTCCAAGAAAACAAATATACATACTTTTCTTTCAGTTTTTATGTGCGAAGTTATTTCCCTGTTGAAGGAGTCTGATAAAGTACGTACATCAGAAACTTATACGACAACATTGAACAGTTTTATGCGGTTTCGGGAAGGTAAGGATATTCTGTTGAAAGAAATAGATTCGGAACTGATGGAGGCTTATGAATTTTATCTGAAGAGGAAAGGGATTAGTATGAATTCGATCTCTTTTTATATGAGAATTCTTCGTGCTGTGTATAATCGTGCTGTTGATAAAGAATTGGTTGTTCAATGTTATCCATTCAGACATGTTTATACAGGTATAGAGAAAACCATTAAGCGTGCAATTCCCTTTAGTATTGTCAAACAGATAAAAGAACTTGATTTAGGTTGTAACACAGCATTAGATTATGCTCGGGATATGTTCTTGTTTAGCTTTTATACTCGCGGGATGTCGTTTGTTGATATGGCCTATCTTAAAAAAAAAGATTTGAATAACGATGTGTTGTCGTATCGAAGAAAGAAAACTGGTCAGCGGCTTTTTATCCGGTGGGAATCCTGTATGCAAGATTTGTTGAGTAAATATCCTGTGAATGATACCTGTTATTTATTACCCATTATTCAAAAGCGTGATTGTGATGAACGTCAACAATATAAGAGTGCTATTTTTATGGTAAACAGAAACTTAAAGATCATAGGAAATCGGTTAAATCTGCCCATCTCATTGACTATGTACGTGGCCCGGCATTCATGGGCCAGCATAGCGCGTAGTAAATCTATACCCATATCCGTTATAAGTGAAGGCATGGGGCATAACTCAGAGTCTACCACACAAATTTACTTGGCTTCATTAGATACAACAGTTGTGGATAAGGCTAACCAGTTGATTTTGGAATCTTTGTAGCCATTGCTAAGGCTGTACACTAAGTCCAATCTCTTTATAAGAGATACTATCTACTCAAAAAATATTCAGTAGCTAATATATACAGAATGAAAAACTTGAAAGTATGCAAAGAAAGAGTCTAAAAAAGAGAAAAATCACAAATGAATAATTCTCAAATACAAGATTTTACGTATATTTGTACACTAAGTCCAATCTCTTATAAAGAGATTGACGTATTCAGTACTTCTTTTTAAAATCAGGATTATTAAATAAGCTGTTTCTTCATGTAGCTATGGAACTATTTGAAAACACTATTTTGTAGTAGGGTTAAATAAAGGTGTGCCGACATGTAGAAACAACCCAAATAAGACCCGATTGGAACAAAAGATAGAACATTTGCAACAAGAAACACGTTCTGCCACTCAAATAAATATAGATGCTTTATATCAACTTTTTCCGCAGTGTTTCACTGAATATTTTGATGAGGAAACAGGCCAATTACGTAAGGCCGTTGATTTCTTGAAATTGCGAGAAGTCTTAGGTGATTGCGTTGGTAGCGCGGAACAGGAATCTTATGATTTTACATGGGTTGGTAAGCGTGCTGCACGTGCGGAAGCAGCGACCTCTATCAATAAAACTTTACGTCCCTGTGTGAGTGAAAGTGTAGATTGGGATACAACAAAGAACTTATATGTTGAAGGGGATAATTTAGAGGTTCTGAAACTGTTGCAGACGTCGTATATAGGTAAAGTTAAGACTATTTATATTGACCCACCTTATAATACAGGAAGTGATTTCATTTACTGTGATAATTTTTCCATATCGCTTCAAGAATACCAGTTAACCGCAGGTCGTAAGGATGAAAGCGGAATGCATTATCGCAAGAATGTGGAGACGAGTGGACGTTTTCATTCTGCTTGGTGCTCCATGATTTATGCACGTTTGCTTGTTGCCAGAAGTCTGCTTACTGAAGATGGCGTGATTTTAATTTCCATAGACGATCATGAAATCGATAATTTGAAGAAAATTTGTAATGAGGTCTTTGGAGAGTCAAATTTTGTAGCCCAATTTGTTTGGAAGGGAGGCCGTAAAAACGCGGCTAAATTTGTTTCCACTTCACACGAATATATGGTGTGTTTTGCAAAGAATCTGATAGCATGCCATGAAAAGTGTGTATCTTGGCATGAGAAGAAACGTGGCTTGGACGAGATCTATGCAACAGCCAATCAGTTATCTGCAATACACGGAAACGATTACGATAAGGTATCTTTGGGCTTAAAAGAATGGTATAAAGCATTGCCGGACGATCATGAGAGCAAGGCACATGCTCATTACTGTTGGGTAGATGAGCGAGGAGTCTATTCCCCTTCAGATATATCCCGTGGGGGAGGGGGAGGCCCGCGATGGGAAGTGATTAATCCGCAAACCGGAGATGTCGTGACAACCCCTCATAGGGGGTGGGCTT
>CABSGW010000027.1 GCA_902477365.1 uncultured Prevotellaceae bacterium | reverse complement strand
TTTTACTTTACAACATGCGCGATGCCGACGGATTTAACGTTGTATGGCGTTATTTTGCATGGGCCAATCAAGCCCTTTCCGTATTCACGTTATGGGCCATCACAGCCTATTTGGCCCGCAACCGACGTCGCTGGTATATCGTAACATTGCTTCCTGCCTTGTTTATGACAGCCGTATGTACCACCTATATTTGTATTGCACCCGAAGGCTTTGGATGTTCGGCAACCACGTCATACATCATCGGTGGAATTGCCGTTGTAATAGGCTGCATTCGTTTTTTCCAGTGGCATCTCACCAAAAACAAAAACTAACTTTAGTCTGAAAACACGATGCGCTCAATCTGTTACACGCTCCTGATAGCAGCCATGTGCCTGTTTTTCGCACTACTGCTTCCGGCTTGTTCCCACAAATCGGCACAAGAAAACAGCAATGAACTGCCTCCAATCTTCCCTGATTACACCGCCGTTACCATTCCACCTAACATCGCTCCACTCAACTTTATGGTGGAAGATGCCCATCATGTTTACGCTGCGTTTTATATTAAAGGAGCCTTACAGCACGAAGTGCGAGGAAAACAAAAAATCCAAATCAGGGAAGAAGAATGGAAACAGTTACTGGCTCAAGCCTTAGGAGGAGAGATTGAAATAACCGTTTCCGTATGGAACGACAAACATCCCGAAGGAGTTTCGTATCGTCCTTTTACCATTCAGATTGCCAAGGAGGAGATTGATCCTTGGATAGCCTACCGCCTTATCCCGCCCGGCTATGAACAGTGGAATCACATGGGCATCTATCAACGTTGCTTGTCCAATTTTGAAGAAAAACCCGTTTTCACTAACGAGCAAAACGAGAAGGGATGTGTAAACTGCCATTCATTCCATCAGTACAACCCTAATCACTTCATGTTGCATGTACGCGGAAAACATGGGGGAACGTTGCTAAAGACAGACGACAAAATACAAAAACTGGCTTTTGAAGAACTATCGCCAAACAAAAGCGGCAGTTATCCTTTCTGGCATCCGTCAGGCCGTTACATCGCTTTGTCTTCCAACACTACCCGGCAATCCTTTTATCACTATAGCAAAGACAAGATCGAGGTGTATGATCTTCGATCCGACCTACTCATTTATGACTGTCTGGAGCACCGCATGCTGGCAGATCCTCGTTTTAACGAAGAAACCAACTGGGAAACATTTCCGGCCTTCTCTCCTGACGGAAAATCATTGTTCTATTGTACAGCCACAGCGGTACAACTCCCCGTTGCATACAACAAGCTGAAATACGCCCTTTGCCGCGTTCCGTTCGATGCTGACCAGTTCCAGTTAGGAGCGACCGTAGACACATTGTATAACCCCATGACACGTGGAGGAAGCGCGTCATTCCCCCGCATATCACCTGACGGACGTTATCTGATGTACACCGAAGCAAGTTGCGCCACCTTCCCAATCCACCATAAAGAGGCGGATCTCAGAATCTTGAATCTGGAAACAGGAGACGAAATAAACTGTGCAGTCTTAAACAGTAACGATGCGGACAGTTATCACGCATGGAGTAGTAGCGGAAACTGGATACTGTTCAGCAGCAAGCGTATAGACGGACGTTATACGCGTTTATTTATTGCCCACATGGATTCAAAAGGAAACATTGGAAAGCCATTCCTACTTCCCCAACAAGACCCCATGCACAACGCACAACGGCTTTATGCCTACAATATTCCCGAATTTATCAGCGGAGAAGTCACGTTAGCACAAGATGAAGCCGCCGAACTTTTCAGCCATTAATCGTCATTCATGAAAAAGCTATATCCCATACTGGCCGGTATCATCATTATGATCACTTACCTGGTGGCATTTCCCAACCTGCTGCGTGCCATTGAATACGATACCCTATTTTTGTGGACAAAAGAGTTTGCATTTGACAAACTAAACCATCCCCAGGGAATAACCAACTGGTTGGCGGCCTACCTGCAACAGTTCTATTACATCCCGGCAGGTGGAGCACTGATACTGGGTACACTGGCTGCATGGACAGGTGTACTGCTCGCTACCCTCATAGCCCGTATGGGTAGCAAACATTTTTGGGCAGCTGTAGCCCTTCCCGTCCTGTTGGCTACCAGTTGCAACGGATATCCGGGTGAGCTGATCCAAAGTGTATGTTTCTGGAGTTTCTTCATGTTATATACCCTCACACCCCACTTACGCATACCCTATACTGCTTTTCTCCTGTTGATTGGTTACGCACTTTTTCCCTGGCCACGCCTCATTGCGTGGTTTATGATAGCTGCCATTTGGGAACTCGCAGTACGCCACAGCCGCAAAGCAAGCCTTATTCCTTTAACGGGTCTCTTGGTTTCTTGTTTCACTCCCACCCTATGGAGTTCGTTCATTGCATTTATCCCCTTTGGCCAACGTTATGGCGATTACGAAGCCTATTTCTTTACCTTTGCTTATTACCTGCTTCCAATAGGTATTGTTTATGTGCTGCGTTTTGCCATCATCACGTGGAAAATGACAATCATCAATTTCGTACTATCCCTGATTATCATCGGTTGGGGATGTTACACCACATTGAGTAATCAAGACAACATACGGACAGAGAAAATACGAACATTAGCCTTTTTGGCTGACGAGGCCAAATGGGACGAAATCAAAATGCAAATTGACTATAGCGAGGGCACACAACCAATTTTGCTGCGCTATGCTTTATTGGCCGAAAGTCAGCTCGGCACACTTCCCGAACATCTTTTCATGTATCCCGTACAAAGTACGAAAGACTTTCTGTTCACACACGACACACAAAAATACGGCCTCAATTTCAACCGGCAATTTTATGCTTCCCTGGGCATATACGACGAAGCTTTCCACCAAGCATTTGAATATGGTACAAAATGTGTGGACGGCCATTCTCTGGGTAGCCTGCGCCAGATGACAACTTATGCACTTGCTACCGGAGACACGGCTGTAGCCAAGAAATACATGTACCTGATGTCCCGCACTACGCTGCACGGCACATGGCTGAAAGAACAGGAAGAACGTTTACGTACATTACGAACTCAAGGAACAGAACCCGTGGTGTTACGTTCGCAGATCTTCATCGGTGCAATGCCTTTTCTGAGCGAAATGGCACGCATTTTTGAGGAAGACAACAGTAACAAACGCGTCTTGGATTATATTCTATGTGGATTACTGATGGAGAGAGACTTAGATAAACTGGAATTATTCCTGAAAGCGTCTCAAGCCTATGTCCACGAACCGCTTCCAAAAAGTTATGCAGAAGCGATTGCCATGCTGGCCACACACGACAGTACATTCAAAACAATGTATAACTATCCGCCTACACTGGATCAGGCATTCTCTGCTTTCATGCAACGCCTTCAAAACCAATCAGCACTACCCTCTACGGGGTCTACATCCGATTACTGGTATTATTTTTTCATAGCACCCCGACCAACCAATGACAGGCCAAGTGATGGTGAAGAAATGTCTTCGACACAGTTCAGCTAATGCCTGTTTGCTCATCAACCTCTTTCTAAGCGAGCACCGGCAAGTATTCTCTGCATATTATCCAACAGGTATGTTCCTCTTTCAACCAACCCACCAGTTCCGAAAAACGGACTGCGCTTCTCGTTGTAACGAGAAGCGCAGTCCGTCTCATCCCAGCAACCAAGACATTCATTTATCCAAACCTTCTCTTTATCACCCATAGCAGGAAAACAATACCATCCATTCATGCTGTTTTCATAGCTTAATACCTTACTAAGGAAACAAGAATGAAACATTTTTAAATTGTTGATGAGCTTATATTCTCTTTTTTTTGCATGAACAAAATAAATCCGTATATTTGGGCTTTATTCCCCAAACCCACGAAACAATGACACGTATTTACAGTTTTCTTTTTGTATTCATCGTCAGCATACTAAGCTCACACGGGGCACTTACATTTAAAACCGGTCAGAAATACCGTTTCCAATGTACCATGCAAGCCACACAAGACTTATACATATTCCCTGGTGCGGTGACCGGAATAAACAGTCCATTATGCCACGGAAAAATAACGGAGAATAATGCGGAAGCCTCTTATTGGTATATTACCAAAATAGGTGCGGAAACATACACGCTGAAAAATGCAGCAACCCAGCAATACATCACCTACGACGGCGAATATACGAATACACCAACCCAAAAACGCTATATAGCACTGACGGATGAACCGGATGGTGCAAATTCGCAATGGACCATCACCCTTTCGGGAGACAATGACATTATCCTCATCAACGTAGGACATCCCAGTCATCGTTTCAACACAAGAAAAAACACCGGTTACATCGTAGGTACTTATGAGCCACCTGGTTCCCCGTCAGAGAATGAAGTGTTTGCCTTTTACGACGAACAAGGAAATAGGGTTGTAGACCAAGACGGATCGGGTGGGAATGAAACACTCTTTGGCACAACCAAGGACGGATATTATTGGGAAAATACCGGACTGACAGAACCGGTTGTATATACCACCAATACCCAAAACCCCATTTTATATACCATCAAGAATGCACGCTCGGGCAAATATCTGTCTATTGTAGACGGCACATTGGTGCAAACTGAAGACAAACAGTCCCAGTTCTATGTTGTAAATGGAACAGACGGTGCTTTGCTATACGCGGCAGCAGGCGATGCCTACCTGTCGGGAGCTGTTCCGTCCGAAGACATTAACCAGCCCGTAAACATGCTGAAAGGAAGTACTGCTAAGTCTGACAATACATGGAAAATAGGGTATCACCCCGACGAAAACCATTCCGGTTATACGTTGTCTGTAGGCACATGCAGCCAAAACGAAGGTCCCTATGCAGAGCACCCGTATTATTGGGACGGCTATTTGTATCTGAACGACTATCAGCAAAAACACATCTGTTTCTACTTGGCTGACGATCCAGGCAACCAGTTTATTTTTTATTCAAAAGATACACGTCATAAAAACTATTTGGAACAAAAAGGATTCAGTCTGCCTCAGCCGGGAGAAAAACCAATTGTTGCCGTCAACAAACTATTGGATGAACTGAAAATAAATGGTAAACCGGCGATCTATGATGCCCTATACAATGTGTATATGATGCCATTGCGAAATGCTGACCGCGGCGGCAAGAATTACCAGGCAGAGATTACCACCACATTTGTTGGTAATGGGAAATACACCATTTCAATTGAACAAACACCGATAAGCGCTGAAACGAACAGCTATCAGTTTGATAAAGTGACCGGAAACAAACTGTACGCGCTAGAGGTCTTGGATCAAGAGGGCGACTGCGTTGCAAAAGCGTCCATCACATTCACCTTCATGCCTATCGTCGAAGTCAATGGCAAATCATTTTCATCCGGCTACTTCCAGCCTGGAAGCATTCGGGTAAACGATCCGGACCACTCTGGAGTAGACTCTCTTTACCATGCAAACTTCCGTTATCGGGGCGCAACCGCATCAGGTATGAGCAAAAAATCTTACGCCATAAAACTGAAAGATGCCAACGGCAACTCCATTGACCGGCGTTTCCTGAGTCTGAGGGATGACAACAACTGGATTCTTGACGCCATGGCCGTAGACCCCGGACGTGTGCGTAACCGCGTTTCAACCGATCTGTGGAACGACTTCTCTACCCCCCCCTACCAAAAAGCGGAAGAGCCTAAGGCTATCAACGGAACACGCGGACGTTTTGTGGAAGTAATCTTGAACGGTTCGTATGCCGGCCTATACTGTTTTACGGAGAAAATAGACCGCAAACAGCTGAAGCTGAAAAAGATTAAACCCGGAAAAACAACAGCTATAGCCGACACGATACGTGGTGTATTATACAAATCAAAAGGATGGAGCTACTCGGTGTTCATGGGTCACAATGTTGGACAGAACTATTACCCAGGAACATCTCCTGCTGCCTACAACAATCAACGTGAGGCATGGGATTCATGGGAAGTCAAATATCCGGATTTAGGAGATGGTGAAGACATCGACTGGACACCTCTATACAATGCAATAAACTTTGTTGCAACAGCAACAAATGCCACCACATTCAAAGCGAACGTAGAGAAGTATTTTGATCTGCCTGTATGGAGGGACTATAATCTCTTCTTGGACTTGTTGTTGGCAACCGACAATCATGGTAAAAACATGTATATCTACAATTATGACAAGCAGAAGAGCACCAAGACCAGTCTCACACCTTGGGATTTGGATGGCACATGGGGAAGACGCTGGAACGGAAGCAACAACATCACCAGTAATGCTGCACAAGATTTTGCCACCTATATAAAGGCAAATGAACACGGCGAACATACGTTGCTTTACAAACTGGGTGCTTACAATTACAACAACTGGAAAGAGCAGCTTGAAAAGCGGTATGCCGAACTAAGAACCACATTCTTTGACGAAAAGGCTTTAAAAGAACGTTTCATAAACTACCGCACACTATTCTACGAGAGTGGAGCTGAAGCGCGTGAATATAACCGGTGGAATAACAGCAATGGCATTGCCCTCAACTTCAGTTACGAGGTGGAATACATTACACAATGGATAGAAGACCGCTTGAATGCGCTCGACAAAAAATACAAATACGACCCAACCATTATTGGAACGGCAAAAGACAACAACTACCTAAGCATAACCGGTGGAAAAAATCAGATCTCAATTTACACAAACAAAGCTGAAACAATTACAGTTTACAACATGGAGGGATTATTGATACTAAGTAAAAAAATACCCGAAGGGTATGTAACTATTGACAACCTGAAACCGGGTATCTACTTGGTTAACCGCCAGAAAGTACTCGTACAATAACAATTACTAAAGAGAAAGAAATAAACAAGAGGCTGTAACGCATAAAGCGAACAGCCTCTTCAAAATACTAGCTCTATATGCAAACGACAAGGAATAACAAGAACAACAAAAGACTTAAACCCGAAAAACCAAAACAACCTGCAAAAAAGAACAACCCGGTATTACTAGCCAAGTATCTTTCATACGTATCGCCGATGTTCGTTCTGTTTCTCACGTTATGGATATTTGCAGCATTCATCTATGATGATGTATTTTATATGGCCGAACAAAGTAGTTTCTTTGCTTTCAGCGAAACGCTCATGCGCCACCAACTCGACCTATCGTATGGTTGGCTAAACATAGCCGGGCGTTTCCTGTTGCTCTCTTTCAAATACCCGTGGTTCGGAGCGCTCATTTGGGCCGGAATGCTGACTGCATCTGTCAAATTTTTATTAGCTGTTACAGGAAAGCAAAAAGCGCTTGCTCCACTCTATCTGGCATTGCCTTTTGCCTGGATTGCCTATTTGGTCTATAAAGAACTTCATATCTACTATATAGACGAGCCATCAATGTTATTCATCGCACCTATGGTGGCATTTGTACTGCTTCTCTGCCTTTTCCTTGCCAAACTCCTGTTAAGAAAAACTACCACACAGCCGCTGTCTAACAAGATTCGCTTATATGCATTAAGCACTGTGACGGTACTGGCACTAAGTAGCTATACCTATGCGTTGACAGCAGGCGAAAACACACGCCTAACAGCCCGCATGCAACGATTGATGCAACAGCAGGCATGGAACGAGATGATTGACACGGCGCTTTCGGCTAAAGAACCCAGTCGCCCTATTGCCGGATATTATGCCATAGCATTGGTACAAACCGATCAATTACTGGACCGTTTGTTCGAACTGAATTACCAATTCCCCAATCTGCGCCTGACAACACAAAGCGGAAATCCGGATGCAGGAATCAACCTGATACAACAGGATGTCAACTTTTATGCAGGGCTGGTATATACCGCTTATCACAACACGATGGAACGACTGGTTACGGAAGGACCGTCTATTGAAAAGGTCAAACGCCTATTTCTCTGCGCATTGATTAACGATGAGAAAATGCTAGCCGAAAAATACCTACATATTTTGGAACAAATTCCACTGGAAGGAGCATTCATAGCGCATTATCGCCCCATGCTCCAAAACAAAGAACTAATAGCAGCAGACCCAGAGTTGAGCAGAATAACAGCACTCCTTCCCGTTGAAGACAAATTCGAGCTTGACTATCAAGCCCCACTATTCCTTGGTTACAACCTGGTCCGCACGAATGGACGCTCTCCTCAGGCATTAGAAACCAGCTTAGCAGCATGCCTATATACCAAAGAGCTACAGGCCTTATTACCAAGGACAGAATCCTACATGGGGAAAAGTCTGCCTACGGCGGTGGAACAAGCCGTAGCACTATATGCGTTTAAAGACCCTCAATGGTTACAACGTTTCAACTTCAACCCTATGACAACGACCCGTATCAACAACTTCCTGACAGCCGCAGCCCGTTTCAAAGGTAACTATCAGGAGGGAGCAAAAGCACTACGTGGATCATATGAAAACTTTTATCCCTACTATTACTATTTTGGCAACCGTCCCGATCCTGATGCCCCTAAAACACCTGTTCAAGCCGAGGAGAAAGGAGGAGTAAATTAACCATGAAACAGACTATCCTACACACCACGTGGTGCGCTGTTCTTGCGCTTACCCTATCAGCTTGCCAACAGCAAGCAACCATTCCCGAAACGTTTACTGAGACAACCGAAGCGATAGAAATCTACCCGGACTATACCGATATAACCATTCCACCAAACATTGCACCGCTCAATTTTATGGTGAAACAAGACGCACAAGGTTATATCGCACAAATTGGATGCGGAGACCAACAACTGATAGCCTCTGCTCAGACGGATGGGAAAGTCCAATTCGATGAAACGGCTTGGAAATCGCTTTTACAAAACCATCGCGGTGATTCACTGACACTCACCATTTATACGAAAAATGAAAACGGATGGTTACGTCATCTTCCATATAAACTGTTCATTGCCCAAGAGGACATTGACCCTTATCTTTCGTACCGCCTCATCGAGCCCGGCTATGAGGCATATCGGCAAGTAGGATTGTATCAACGCAATCTGACGAATTTTGACGTACACACCATTTACGAGAACAACCGCTCTTTCGATAACGAGCACAACCACTGCATTAATTGCCACAATTACCAAAATTACAGTACCAAACAAATGCTGTTTCACGTACGTGCCATGCACGGTGGAACGGTGATTGCACGTAATGGCGAGATACATAAAATGAACCTGACAGCCGACTCAATCCTCAGTTCTTCGGTTTACCCCAGTTGGCATCCTACACAAAATTGGATCGTCTTTTCATCCAACAAAACAGGACAGACATTCCACATCCAGCATTCCGAAAAAATAGAAGTGGTTGACACTGAATCCGACCTTGTATTCTATGATGCCGACAAACGTACCATTCAAAATATCTTACGTACAGACCATACATTGGAAAACTTCCCTTGCTGGCATCCTGATGGTAAAAAACTCTATTATTGCGCGGCTTATCTGCCACAACTAGCCGGAAAATCGAATGCGGAACGCAGCCAATATATTGTCGCCCACTACGATAGCATACACTATAATATCATGAGTCTGACTTTTGATCCCCAGACCCGCCGTTTCGGTACTCCTGTAATGGAGGTAAATTGCGACTCTATCGGGAAAAGTGCTTCCGTGCCACGCATCAGCCCGGACGGCCGTTACCTGCTCTTCACACTAGGCGATTACGGGCAGTTCCACATATGGCATAAAAGTGCCGACTTGTACCTGAAAGACCTGCATACAGGAGTAATACGCAGACTAGACCGTGCAAGCGGAAAAGATGCGGACAGCTATCACACATGGAGCAGTAACGGACGCTGGATGGTGTTCAGTTCCAGACGGGATGACGGTTCATATACACGCCCCTATATTGCCTATTTGGATGCACAGGGACACGATCGCAAAGCCTTTATTTTACCTCAAGAAGATCCCGAACAGAACCTTTTGTTGCTCAAAAGCTATAATGTGCCGGAACTGACAAAAGACGCCGTACCCTACCATACAGATGACTTTAAAAAGGTGATCTACGAAAGCGAAGGAGAGAAAGTGCAATACATCAATCCCGATAAATAATACAAGGCGCAGAGACTAACATCATTTTATAACCGCAGATTCCCCATCCATGTTTTTCGTAGATACGAATATGGATGGGGAATCTGTTTTCAGTCAAGAACCAACCTTCTTTATAAAGATACATAAAGATCAAAGCTGTTTCTTCGTCTTTCGGTGTTCCTTTTCGTATAACACAGTGTTGTCTATTCATCCCTATCAAGGGAAGTCATCCTGCATCCTTATGCGTATTCCCTACAAAACCTTTTGCCCTTAACCAACAGGCCTATTCCGTCAAACGGACTGGGCTTCTTGTTACAACCAGATGCCCAGTCCGTGCAACATCCGTGCACAGAAGAAGAATAAACCCAATCACTTCCTGGTAATCAGCCAAACGTGTCTGTTTGTATCGTTAGCCATGTTGCCTAACTTCCTTGCGCAACTGAGGATACATTATGCGTAGTATTCTATGTACAAAAATAAGCCGAGCAACGTTTTACAAGAAAACACTGCCCGGCTTTATGAAGTAAACAGTTACTACAACTTAGTTCGGAATATTCGGCGTACTAAATTGAGGAATCGGAGCATTGGATATTTCATCAATCATATCGTCAGCCATCACCTTCAATTTTACAGTCTCACCTTTTTCGTTCACATAACCTTCTGTCACCAGTTTGTCCATGTCGGCCTTGAACTCATTCTTCATCTCGGCTGTCATTGCATAAAGTTTCACACCATAATCGTCAATAACATTAGCGATCAATCGGAAGAATCCCCACTTTTCGAAATACGGATACAAGTTGTAACCACAAACTTTCGACGCCTTGCGTACGTAGTTGAAGATGTAAGGAACACTGTTATCCCAAGTTGTACTGCCAGCATACAAATAGTTATGTGTTATCCAGGCAGAAGTGGGATAAGCAGCTTTAAACTCATCATACTTACCTTGCTTACCATTCTGAGCAGCGGCCAATACAGCGTACTTATCTGTATCTGCATCCGTTTGACGCAATGCCTCATAGGTATCAGGAGAGTAATCGGGCAAAGTCGGTGTAAAGTAACAATGTAACATAAAGAACGGTGCTAAATTGGTCTCTACATATACTTCATTAATTGAAATACTCTTATCTAAATCATCCGACTGTTTAGGCACAATACTATCTATCATAGTCTTAGCCAAATCCTGCAACTCTTTGTTCCAGCTCCAGCGATTATTTTCCCAATAAGCACGTGCACGACCACCACTACGACGTCCCGCTCCGGCATTATCCACTACTTCATCTTTCAAGATGTTCTTACGAGCCTTTTCCCAACCATTTTTCACACGGCTTCCGGCATATCCCATATGCAGAACATTGTAACAGGAGTTCATGTTGTTGGAACTTTCACTTAAACCGGCCCAGCAGAAATAAGGATTCATCTGGTGCTGATGTCCCCACTCATGGCTCAATCCCCAAACAACGTCATCGTCTTTTTTCATAATGTTTGACGGACTGCAACACCTGTTTTGTGTATCATATTTAAACGTCACACCAAAACCACCCTGGTACATGTAATAGTTATAATTCACATAAGCCATGGTTTTATTCTTAGGAATACGGTTGTATTTTTCCAATCCCAACAAGCGGTGTTCCCACGCTACTAGCGTATCCAATACATTCATATACTGACGATAGTAGTTACGTGTATACTGCTGCAAAGCTTTCGTCTCCCATACCGAGTGTACACGCTCGCCAAAGAGATCGATTGTTGTATAAGGAGCAGCTTTCAGCAACTCATCCATCTCCTTATTCGACTTATCCGGCGTAAGCACACCGTTTACAATACCGTTCACCACGTGTATCTTTACCGGATTTTGAGCATACTGTTCCGGATTGTAATCGTAATAGTCAATATAGGCCAATCCATTCCAATCGCTGGTCTTCTCTATCACATTGATACCATTGCTCAATGGATATGTCTCACTATAGAATGTCGCTCCTTCGGGAACGGTCCATCCGATGACCCGCAACGACACACTCTTACCCTTTGGAATACCTTCGGCCATCACAACAGTTTTGCCCGGAGTAAGCATGATACCCGTTACACCCTGTACCTGATCGTACAACTTACCGGGAGCAGCCCATTGTTCGGACAATGCTTGCGGTGACAATAAACATTCGTGAGTGCTCACACGATAATTCAACGGATAGTTATTTTCAAAAATCTTCTGGGCCAACGACCGCGCAAAAGGATTTTTCAATTTTTGAATGGTACTGAGCGTCACACCCTCTTTCAAGGTTGTACAAAGTTCATCGGCAAAAACATCGAATGAGGGATCTTTCTCGCGGAATGTAAAGAACTGCATTTCGGCACACGTTGCATATTGTTTATCTACCGCATCACCTCCACCTGTCTTTACAACGAACTTAATAGCTGTCGGATTACGCAGCGCTTCATCAAACTCAACACGTGTAGCCGTACCCGACTTCTTGAAATCATAATCACCAGCTTTGGTATAGGTTGTATTCTCAGTCGTTTTATACCATATTTCCAGCTCACCGAAGTTTCCGTTCGAACCCGATTGACGCGGATGATAAACCAAATAATCTATCACGTCTACGTCTTTGAAGAAATATTCCAAAACTGCAGGATTCTCCGGACTCACGTCTCCGCTCCACGGTGAATGATAGATAGTAGTAAAATCACCGTCAATACTTTTCTCTATGCCGCTACCCGGTTGCTCCCGATCTGCACGGGCAGAAGAGACCGCCACTTGGTCATCTCCCTTGACATATTCGGCAGAACCGTCCGGAGCCTGTGTCACCGTGATAGTGCGCGACTGAGCTTGTTTTGAAGGATCGGATACCACCACCTTGCCTACACGTTCTGTCGGATACAGGTTCGCATCACATTTCAAATAAGTGCTAGTACCATTCTTCTGCACATGAATCCAGTCCGCATTCGACGAAACTACATAGTCTACATTGGAAGCAATATCCAGATTAATAATACTTGTACCATATGCCACCGACTCATTTAAAGACGACACTTTAATGATCGCGGCTTTAAACCCAGCGGGAATAGTCTGTGCATGCACCTCCTTCACGAATCCACCTAGTAGAAGACCCAAGAAAAGGAAAAGAGAGGCTTTTAATTTTATTCTCATAATTATAGTTGCTTACTGGTGAATTATAAACGTATTTTCTCTCCATTAACTGTATAGATACCCGGCTGCAAAGAAATTGTCTGTCCATTCTTATCGACAGAGCCCGACCATACCAAGACACCATCTATGCTATACATCTTGACTTTAACAGCTTTATCACTTTTCAAGGTTATGCTGTTCTCCGAAATGGTATAAGTCAGCCCATTGCTACCAGAACCAACCTGACCCACACCCGTAGGATCGGAATAATCTTTCACAAACAACCATGAAGTCAATAATTCCAGATCAGGGAATAAGGTAGAGGTCATTTTCAATTTTGTTCCACCGTTTTGCGCTTTCACAAAGGTGGTCACACCATCTTTCAGCACATAATCAACATCTTCTCCTTCTGCAGTGAGCGGAGTTCCGTCAGCCGCAAGCCATTCAAACTTCACAAATGCCTTCTTGTTGCTGTCATACATCCAATGAGATAAATCAAGCTCCTTATTGATCTCCAAAACACTCTCAGGTAACTGCACCTCAGCTTGCGGGACATAAGCATAAGCCTTGCGCACCTTGCTTCTTGATAAAAGGTCTGTAAAAACAAGCTCGTTATCCTGCAAATAAACATAATCGAAGAATCGGTCGGGATATGTAATACTGGTTACCTGATTGCCCGTTGCACTTAAAATGGTCAAATCCTCGTTTTTCGATAAATCAAGTGTTGTCAGTTGGTTATTATCGCACCACAAATCGCCTACTTGAACAGCTTTACTCACATCCAACCGTTTCATTGCATTGTCGTTACACATCAACGAAACCAGATTCCCCGGATTCGTCAAGGACAAAGAAGACAATTCATTGTTCTGACACCACAAGGCCTCAATATTGGCGGAACCCACCGACAAAGTTTCAAGCATATTACCCGAAACGATAAGTTGTTTCAAGAGTAAATTCTTATAAACAGACAGAGTAGACAATTTGTTGTTGCTACAATTTAAATACGTCAACTCTTCGTTTCGCGTAAGTCTTAAGTCCTCCAATTGGTTGTTTGCACAATTCAATCGATCCAAGCTACGCAGTCCGGTCAACGTCAACGACGAAATGGCATTGTTCTGACAATAAATAGCTGTCAAATATTGGGCTTTTGAAACATCCAATTCCGTAAGATTATTATTCTCACAAATAAGTGTGTTCCACGACTCATCGCCGGTTAACGTTATTTCCTGAGAATCCACCGTACCCTGTATCGTATCTCCCTCGACCTTAACTGCACCTTTTCCCCAATCCACATACACTTCGGCTTCGGGATTCACCACAAACATCAATTGCTCTCCCACAGCCCGCGTTGTTTTCATCACAACCGTTTGTTGCTGCTGGGCAAACAACGATGTCCCTCCTACTATGGAAGCACCCCATAGCAAGGCTAATGTTACACATTGTTTTCTCTTCATACAAGTATTCATTTGAATTAGTTTTTTTCTGGCAATGTTATCTTGAACAGTTCATTATCAACATGCTGTTCGGCTATAATCTTCAGCATTTTAGCCACAATACGGGGATTATCTTGGGCTACATCATGATCTTCGTGAATGTCGGTTGCCAAATCATACAACTGTGGCTTCCCTTTTTTCACAACCATCTTCCAGTCTCCCATCCTCACACCTATTTGGTTGGTCTCATGAAACTCCCAATACAGGAAGTCATGTTTCTTTTGTTTTTTCTTACCCAACAATGTGGGGGCAAATGAAATTCCGTCGAAATAATCTACCTCCACATTTTTATTGGCATATTTCTTCTGGAAGTTCTTTATCCCAATCAGTTCGCAGAAGGTAGGCATTACGTCGTAGAAGGCACACTGGTGATCTGTCACAGTACCGGCTGGTACATGTTCGGGCCAACGCGCAATGAAGGGTACACGAATACCCCCTTCGTGACACTGGCGTTTCAAGCCACGCAATTTTCCGTCCCGACCAAAGAATTTGGGATCGGCTCCGCCTTCTTCGTGAGGACCATTGTCACTGGTAAAAATAACCAATGTATTCTTATCCATCCCCTTCTCTTTCAGTTTGGCCAAAACCTCTCCTACATACTGATCCAAACGGGTAATCATAGCTGCAAACTGTGCGTGCACGTGCGTAATAGCGTTATACCGTGATCCTTTTGAACCACCAAACTGTTTATCTTCAGTAAACTTTTTTTTGTAAGCCTGCAGGATTTCATCATCCGGCTGCACCAGCTCTGCATGAGGCAATGTATAGGTGAACAATCCATAGAAAGGTTGGCTACCATCCTGACGATCCAACCAGTCTAAAGCCTGACGATGGATAATCTCCGCCGAGTACTGCTTCCGGTTAAAGTAGTCCGGTCCATACATCTCATGCTGTATATTCTGATCCATCACAACACGAACCACCCCCGTATCACCTAAAGCCTTGCTATAACGGTTCAAGAAGTTCGGATAATACAAATGAGCCTGGAACTGGCAGATAAAGCCATAATATTCATCTACTCCCCGTTTGTCGGGTGTTGAAGCAGATCCCTCGTAACCACCGGCCCACTTACCGAACATTCCGGTTGTGTATCCGTTGTCTTTCATTATCTCGGGCAGGATGACATGTCCGGTATCATAAGGATGCTCTCCCACTACGGCAAACTCTTTGTTGTTGCCGTACATAACCTCGCCACGCCAATA
>CABSGW010000026.1 GCA_902477365.1 uncultured Prevotellaceae bacterium | reverse complement strand
GTCTTCACATGAATATCACAGATTCTGAGATAGGACATCTCTCGAGGCACCCGAAATCTGCCTGAAAGACATGGCAGGAATCGGACAACCGGCCATGTTGGGCAAGTTGTGTAAAATGATCAAGACCAAACATCCGGAAGTCATCATCCAGTATCACGGCCACAGTGGTCCGGGACTTTCGATGGCATCCATTCTGGAGGTTTGTAACAACGGTGCCGACATCATTGACACAGCCATCGAACCCCTGTCGTGGGGCAAGGTGCATCCGGACGTTATTTCGGTGCAAAGCATGCTGAAAGCCGAAGGTTTTGACGTACCCGAAATCAACATGGAAGCTTACATGGAAGCCCGCAGCCTGACACAGGAATTTATGGACGACTTCCTGGGTTACTTCATGGATCCGAACAACAAACTGATGAGTTCATTGTTGCTGGGTTGCGGATTGCCCGGTGGTATGATGGGTTCAATGATGGCCGACCTGAAAGGTGTGATGAGTGCCATCAACAACAACCGCACGGCCAAAGGCGAACAACCCTACACCGAAGACGCCCTGTTGGTGCGTCTCTTCGACGAAGTGGCTTATGTATGGCCGCGCGTGGGTTATCCTCCGTTGGTAACTCCATTCAGCCAGTATGTAAAGAACATCGCCCTGATGAACCTGCTGACCGAAAGCATGGGTAAACCCCGTTACAGCATGATGGACAACAGCATTTGGGGTATGATTCTTGGTAAGAGCGGACAGCTGCCCGGCAAGGTGGACGAAGAACTGGTGGCACTGGCAAAAGAGAAAGGATTCGAATTTACCGATGCCGACCCGCAAAGTAACTATCCGGACGACCTGGAACGCTTCCGCAAGGAAATGGCCGAAAACGGTTGGGACGAAGGCCCCGATCAGGAAGAACTGTTCGAGTTTGCCATGCACGAGACCCAATATCGCGACTACAAGAGTGGTGTGGCTAAAAAACGTTTCCTGGAAGACCTGCAGAAAGCCAAAGATGCCAAGATGGGCAAAGGCGGCATGACACCGGAAGAAATTTCCGCACTCAAACACGCTAAAGCCGATCCTATCACGGCACAAACCAGCGGTCGCATCTTGTGGGAAATCAACGGCGACGGCGAATGCAAAGCAAGCATCGAGCCCTACATCGGAAAAGCCTATGCTGAGGGCGACACGTTCTGCTACATTGAGAATGATCATGGTGTCATCATGCCGATTCCGGCCAACATGGGCGGTAAGATTGTTGAAATCTGCGCCAAGCAAGGCAGCCGCATCAATCGTGGCGACGTCATTGCTTACATTGACCGTCTGTAACGATACACAGCTATACATTACACAACATTCAGGCATGGGGAAAGTCCATGCCTGAATTGTTTTATATCGCCCTCTCCGATATCCCGCCTCACTGAAAAGTGGCTTAACCGGTCTTTTCCTACATCGTCTCTTCTACCCCTCCTTCAAGGGATTGACCTACATCAATAAATAACTGCATTTTTCAGCTATATGCTATTCTAAAACCATTTAAATACTTACATTTGTTTATGATTAACGTTTAAACCAAACTTCATGCATCGTCATACGACACTCATCGCATTCATTCTGACAGCTTGCCTGTTTCCTTTCCACATGCAACTGTCGGCACAAGTAACCAAAGTGCACATCCTCTTCAAGACTCACCTTGACATCGGCTTTACCGACCTAAGTTCCGCCGTCGAGAAAAACTATGTGGAGAACTTCATACCGAAAGCGATGGATGTAGCCGATGCACTGAGACAGGCAGGAGGCGAAGAACGTTACATATGGACCACCGGGTCGTGGCTGATACAGGCTTTTATGGATCAAGCC
The DNA here is from genome assembly GCA_902477365.1 of uncultured Prevotellaceae bacterium. GTDB lineage: Bacteria > Bacteroidota > Bacteroidia > Bacteroidales > Bacteroidaceae > Alloprevotella. The sequence continues at coordinate 14,825 of CABSGW010000026.1, read as the reverse complement.
AGTCCTTCACAACAAAAACGGTTGGAAACCGCCATACAACGCGGTGACATTGTATGGAACGCTATGCCCTACACGGTTGAATCGGAATCGCTCAACAAGGAACAGTTTTTCACCCTGCTGCAACAGGCCAAGATGTTGGACCGACGTTTCGGGAAACGGACCATCGGTGCAAAGATGACCGACGTACCGGGACATACCCGGGGCATCGTTCCGTTACTGGCAGATGCCGGCATCCGTTTTTTACACATCGGTGTGAATCCGGCCAGCACCGTTCCATCTGTTCCTCCCATCTGCCGCTGGCGTGCTGCCGATGGCAGCGAGATTATCCTGATGTATCAGGCAGACTATGGAAGCGACACCGTGTTGCCGGACGGAAAAACCGCCGTAATGATAGCCTTCACGGGCGACAATCACGGACCGCACTCCGTGGAACAGGTAAAAGCTATTTATGCCACCCTGCATCAGAAATACCCCAAAGCCAAACTGGTGGCTTCTACCCTGGATCAGGTGGCGGCCGATTTGGAAAAGATGAGTGCGCAATTGCCTGTGGTAACAGCTGAAATAGGAGATACGTGGATTTACGGTTACGGTTCTTCACCGGTACGTATGGCCTCTTTCAGGAAACTGGCACGCCTATATACCCAATGGGTTGAAAAAGGACAAATAGACCCAGCCGGAGAAACCGCCATACACTACATGACCCGCCTGGGCATGATAGCCGAACACACTTGGGGTGTGGACGTGAAAACGCACCTGCACAACTGGAGCATATACAACGTGGACGACTTTAACGCAGCACGCACACAACCCGCTTTTCAAAAAGCCGAAAAGTCGTGGCAGGAACTGTCCGACAACATTCACAAAGCCATTGAATTGCTACCCACACCACTCAAGGCTGAAGCAACACAGGCCATTGCCGGTATTGAACACCCTCAACCACCGCGTAAACTGAAGCAAACAAAACAGTCCTGTCCGGCTTACCTGACACCAACCGGTGCAATCCGCCTTCAAAAGAAAGGCATCAGCCTGACGGCCGGTGAACTAAGTTACCAGACGTTTTCGGCCGCCGACTACGAACGCTTCTTCAAGAACTACATGACACATCCTTACGGCTGGGCTTTCCAGGACTTTGGCAAACCGGGTCTCGACAAAACAAAAGCGGCTTCGGTCACCATACAGCCCAAACCCGTTTCCGCCGAGCTGAAACGCAACCAGGGATGGTTCAACCTGGCCTTCACGCCCTCTACAGCCATAGACCAGCGTATCTTGCCGGAACAAGTTCAAAGCTCTTACCGCATCACCCAAGGTGGCCGCCACATGACACTGACCCTGACGCTGTGGAACAAACCCGCCAATCGGTTACCCGAGGCCTATTGGTATAGTTTTGTGCCTGAATCGATCGACTCCATCTGGGTAGACAAAATGGGAGAACGTATCTCAGTGCTGGACGTAGTAGCTGGTGGAAACCGACAAATGCACGGTATAGACCGGTATGTCGAGATAAAGACAACGAAAGGCCTCATCCGTATCAGCAGTCCGGATGCCCCGCTTGTAACCATCGGAGAGCGGAATGCACTGAACTACTCAACCCAACAGCCCGATATACGTAAAGGTGTTCACTTCTGCCTGTTCAACAACCTGTGGGGTACAAACTTCTCACAATGGTTTGAAGGAAGCATCACGTATCATTTTGACATTGAACTGATACCCGGTACGAATCGTTAACAACCAACAGATAGGGAGAGGTACATAATAACACAGGGATCGACGCGCGAAACGCATCGATCCCTGTACCGCACCGTATATTATCAAAAAACTTATTTTCCCCAATGCAGATGAAAACCTACTACGGCCTCAATCCCCCGACGGAAAATATCGAGCGGGAAATTCTCGTTAGGAGAATGAATCGCGTTACTCTCCAGGCCAAAGCCCATCAAAACGGTCTTTACACCCAATTCGCGCTCAAAATCGCTGATAATCGGGATACTTCCTCCCCGTCGCACAGCTAACGGACGTCGGCCGAATGCTTCGGTAAAGCCTTGCTCGGCAGCCTTATAAGCCGGCAGAGTGATGGGGCAAACATATCCCTCTCCCCCATGCATCGGAGTTACCTCTACCCGAACACTAGCCGGAGCAATAGCCTGTATGTAGTCAATAAACAGGCGCGAAATGACCTCGTGACGCTGGTGAGGAACAAGCCGGCAAGACACCTTGGCATAGGCTTTTGACGGCAACACGGTCTTAGCTCCCTCACCGGTATATCCTCCCCAAATGCCACACACATCGAACGACGGGCGACAACTGTTCCGCTCCAAGGTTGAATATCCTTCCTCGCCAGCCAGTTCGCGCACATTGATCGCGTCCATATAACGCTTCTCATCAAAAGGAATGCCAGCAATCATGTCCCGCTCTTCTTTCGAGAGTTCTTCCACCTCGTCATAAAATCCAGGAATGGTAATACGCCCGTTGGCATCGACCACTTGAGAGAGCATGTTACAAAGCATATTAATGGGATTGGCTACCGCACCCCCGAAATGACCGGAATGCAAATCACGGTTCGGCCCGGTCACAGCTATTTCCCAATAAGCCAATCCGCGCAAACCGGTTGTGAGCGAAGGCAAATCGGCCGCCAACATACTGGTATCGGAAACAAGTATCACATCGCACCGCAACAAATCGCGGTGCTCACGTAAAAAGGCATTCAGACTGGGAGAGCCGATCTCTTCTTCTCCTTCGAAGATAAACTTCACATTATGCTTCAGCAAACCTTCGCGCACCAAATATTCAAAAGCCTTGACCTGAATCATAGCCTGTCCTTTGTCATCGTCAGCACCCCGTGCCCAAATACGCCCGTCACGCACTTCGGGCTGGAAAGGATCACTCGTCCATAACTCTAACGGTTCGGGCGGCATCACATCGTAATGAGCATAAACCAACACCGTAGGAGCGGCCGGATCTACCCGTTTTTCCGCATAGACCAGCGGATTGCCTTGTGAAGGCATAATACGAGCCTCATCAGCACCGGAAGCTATCAACAACTCGCGCCAACGCTCCGCACAAGCAGCTATATCAGCCTTGTGCTCCGGCGTGGCACTGATACTGGGTATACGGATTAAACTGAACAGTTCATCCAGAAAACGCGGTTCGTTTACACGAATGTATTCTTTTATTGTCATGATTTTATCTATTAGATTGGTTTCTATTTCGTTTCTGATCCGCCCAACACGTTTCGTACAATACGTTCCACTTCGGAGGGCGACGGATCAATGGCAAGAACTTTTCCGTTACGGTCAACCAGATAAGTTCCTCCGGCAGCATTCTCAATGCGGTGCTTCTGCCAAATACTGTTCTTGTCGTTCAGGTCGACCAGTTGCATCCACGGATAGCCGTCCTTGCGGATAGCCTCTTTCATCGCGTTCGTATCATGCCGTTCACGGGCTATACCGACCACCGTAAATTCTTTATCCTTATAGGTATTGTAAATGGGTATCAGTTGTTTTGAATTTGTCCGGCAAGGGCCACACCACGATGCCCACAGATCGACCAACGCCACCTTGCCTTTTATCAGGTCGGAGATGTGCACCGGCTTTCCCTCCAGATTATCGGCCGTATAGTCCGGATACACACCTCCCGGCCGCAAAAAAGAGAATGCATCAATCGTATTCCGCACACTACGCGCCAACGGGTGTGTCTCCCAACGTTTTTCAAATTGCGTTTCATACAAGGTTATCAGTGTCTGATAATAGGTATCCGGCTGCTCCTTCTTTGTTATTTGCTCTTTCAGCAGAGACAACCCCACCAGTGACGGATGACAGGCTATCCATTGCCGTGTACTGTCGTTCTGCTCACGCGCCAACGCATCCATCTGTTCCCTAAAGGCGTTGTAAGCCGGAGAATACAATCCGCCACTCTCCCGAAGCTCCTTTTGCCGTTGATATAACGCATTGCGTTTGGCAGCCAAATCTTCTTCTGTCTGCTTATCCTGCCGTTGGTTTAACAAACGATGAATGGAATCCAGCGATGCCAAAAGATGTTTACCTTCTTCCGAATAAGTATTGTTACGGTCAAATTGATCGTCCTTTGCGTACAATTGTTCCCAACGCACCTTAAACATTGTATCGAGAGCTTGCTTGTATTGTTTCCATTCTCGGTTCAAAGTGCCTTCGCTATGCACAACACTGTTTCCTTCAGGGAAATAGGTAATATCCACCGTCCCATTTTCAATGAACAGCGGTACTTCATACCACGATCCGTCTCTATATTCATCCCACGGAATCAGCCTCATTGGTATTTCAGTATCCCGATACAAAGTGCAGTCAAACGTCCTATTCACCACAGGAATGGACAACGCCCCTTTTGTACGGATATCCGCACCACTCTCCACAAGTAAGAAACGCGCTGTCGGCTTTCCCATCACCTTTCCACGGATACGGCATGCCACACGATTCGCCTCCTTGTCAGCAGGAGGTTGCAAACTAAGGGCTCTGAATAGTGTCTCGCCGGAAGCTTCAATCCAGTCTACGGCCCGATCCTGCTTGTCTATCGGTTCAAAATAAAGTTTCACCGCACGGCAGGCAGAATCGGGCATCGCCACTTTCGTATCGGCCTCGAACCCCTCCATCCGCAACAACCGGTATGTCTTGCCGGTCTGGCAACCGCGCAATACGTCTGTCGAATTGAGCATCACCCAATATCCCGGTTTGTTATAGACTACCGCTTCCAGTACGGCATGCGCTTTCGTCAACCGGATGCGATACACCTCAAGATACATCCCCGAATGGCTCTCATACTCCGGATAATCAATCACACGTTCCCGTTCCCTCGCTTCCACTGAGACGAATGTCAAAAAGCAAAGAAACAACAAATACCACTTATTTCTCATCATACATACAAACTGACAGTTAACAATATGAACCGATATACCATTGGTAAAGCCGATGTACGCCTTCTTCAATCTCTATCCGGTGATGCCATCCTAAACGGTGCAGCTTGGTTACATCGGTAAGTTTGCGGGGTGTCCCGTCCGGCTTCGATGCATCAAAGATAACCCGTCCGCGGTAACCCACCTCCTTCACAACCAACTCGGCCAAAGCAGCGATGCTTATTTCCTTACCCGTACCTATATTGATGTGGCAGTTACGAATGTCGATAGCTCCTGGTTGGTAAGTATCCTTAAAGTCGACATGCTCCAAAATGTACACACTGGCATCGGCCATCTCCTCGCTCCACAGGAACTCGCGCATGGGGCGTCCTGTTCCCCAAAGGCGCACCTCGCCGGGGGTAACACCATAACGTGCCAACACGGACAAAATCGTTTGTTCGTCCGACGTTCCGTCTATCCGCTCCACCGGACGTGCCGACAAGTCCTTACGCACAGCCGTCCAGTCTCCACTATACAGGCATTTACCCAAATAGACCTTACGCACCATGGCCGGCAGCACATGACTGTTTTCCAAATGAAAATTATCGTTCGGCCCATACAGATTTGTGGGCATCACGGCTATATAATTTGTACCATACTGCAAATTCAGGCTCTCGCACAATTTCAAGCCAGCTATTTTGGCAATGGCATACGGCTCGTTGGTATATTCCAAAGGCCCTGTCAGTAAAGCCTCCTCGCGAATGGGCTGCACAGCCTCGCGCGGGTAAATACACGTGCTTCCCAAGAAAAGCAATTTTTTCACCCCATGCCGGAAACTCTCACCAATCACATTCTGCTGTATTTGCAGGTTACGGTAAATAAAGTCGGCCCGATACGTATGATTGGCCATGATTCCGCCTACATGAGCTGCAGCCAAGATCACATAATCCGGCTGCTCTTTGTCGAAAAATGTCTTCACCGCCAGTCCGTCCATCAGGTCCAGTTCGGCATGTGTGCGACCCAACAGGTTGGTATAACCTTTCTCCAACAGGTTTTTCCACAGTGCCGACCCCACCAATCCCTGGTGTCCGGCTATGTATATTTTATCCCCTTTCTCCATCTGTTTCTTCTTGTGTGGTTTTTCTGTACAACTTGCGTACAAACTTCATGTCGTGCTCTACCATGATGCATACCAACTCCTCGAACGACGTCTTACGCGGGTTCCATCCCAAAAGAGTACGTGCTTTCGTCGGATCGCCCAAAAGCTGTTCCACCTCGGCCGGCCGGAAATACTTGGGATCAACCTCCACCAGCACACGCCCGGTGGCCGTGTCTGTTCCTTTTTCGTCAACACCTGTCCCTTCCCAACGCAGTTCAATACCCACGTTTCGAAAGGCCAGATCGGTGAATTCGCGCACCGAATGATATTCACCAGTGGCAATCACAAAATCCTCGGGCTCATCGTGCTGCAACATCAGCCACATACACTCCACATAGTCGCGTGCATAACCCCAGTCTCGCAACGCATTCAGATTGCCCAAATAAAGTTTATCCTGAAAACCCTGCGCTATACGCGAAGCAGCCAAGGTTATTTTACGCGTCACGAAATTCTCGCCCCTACGTTCGCTCTCGTGGTTAAACAAGATGCCGTTTACGGCAAACATGCCATAGCTCTCGCGATAGTTTTTTGTAATCCAAAAGCCATATTGTTTGGCCACCCCATACGGGGAACGCGGATAGAAAGGGGTAGTCTCGCGCTGGGGCACTTCCTGCACCAGTCCGAACAGTTCCGACGTACTGGCCTGATACACGCGGGTGTGTTGTTCCATGCCCAGAATGCGTACCGCCTCCAACATGCGCAACGTGCCAACGGCATCGGCCTCAGCGGTATATTCGGGCACGTCAAAACTGACCTTGACATGACTCTGTGCCGCCAAATTATAGATTTCGTCCGGCCGCACCTTCTGCACAATACGGATGAGCGAACTGGAGTCGGTCATATCGCCCCAATGCAAATTCACCTGCCGGGGCAGCTTCATGTCGCGTACCCATTCGTCCAGGTACAAATGCTCAATACGCCCTGTATTGAACGAAGACGAACGACGCAGAATTCCATGTACCTCGTATCCCTTGTCAAGCAAGAACTCAGCCAGGAATGATCCGTCCTGTCCGGTAATGCCCGATATCAATGCTATTTTCTTCATGTATATGGCTTATGATGTCCGGCAAAGCGGACACGCTGTTTCTATCCGCAATATTACATAAAAACAGCGAGATGAACGAATAAAAACATCAGAATGATGGCATCATACCAACTGTCAGCCATCCATACAACCCTCATAAATTTAAAAAAGAGGAGACCTGTACTGTCCCCTCAAAAGCCGTTTTCCTACTTGCGCCCTTCTACCGGCAAGGCAAATTCGCGCCGTCTCACGGTGTAGCGTCCGTCTGTCAAATCAATACGGAACACGGTCTCGCCACTGCGCACACGCCGTGTGGCATAGACATCGGCCGTATAGCGCACGCCCTTACCCGGCGCCAAGCTACTCACAATGGCCGACGGCGAAAGAATGATGCGTTTTCCCTGTTCCGACGTAATACACGGAGCTACATTATATACCGTTTCCGAACCGCGGTTGTAAATATGGAAAATAAACTTGCCGCGCTCGTCGGCATCGAGCCGGCGGTTGCGGTTGCTGTCAATAAAACGTAAATCCTCAATAACCACCTGATCGAGCGGTGTTCCAGCCGTTGCCCCGTAACCGGACGGCCGATACGTTTCCCCGTCATCCTGATAGGTATCGTCTCCTGCCGTGTTCCGCTTCGCTTCCGAACCCGCACGCGGGGCCGTTGCAACGTTCCCTACAGCTCCTCCTATCAACATGCCCAGTGCGGTACCGGCATCACTGCCGCGCCAACCACCCATCAGCCCACCGATGCTGGAACCGAACATACCGCCTACCATCGAACCGGCTACCGTTCCTTCAAACTGGCGGCTACTCTCGCAGGAACTGAGTCCCAACAACGCGATTAAAAATATCCGGTAGTTCACTTTCATAGTCATCTGTTTTCATTTCTGGAATACGGACAAAGATAGCCGTTTCGTGCGTTATTACCTAACAATAAGCGCTTTTTAACGAGCCTTTTCCGTCGTAGCATCCGTGGCCTTTGTCCACAGTCTGACGGTGCGGATGGCACGCTCCCGTTCGTCCGGACACTTTGCCGGATCTATTTTCAGCGAAGCGTCCGGTTGCAAATCGTCGTACAGTTTCAACGCAAATAAGTTTCCTTCGTTCATCAATTCGCGTACCACCAACGGCAAAATGGATGTTCCCATGGCACACAGTTGCATATACTCGGGCAACTGACGCACGTTCACTTCCTTGCGGGTACGTTTCCGCCTTGTCTCGTAGTTAGTGCGACAAGCATCAAAAATCTCTTCAAACGAGGGCATCTTCACTTGCTCGGCCTCGCGGTCTATCACCTTCAGTTCGTCGCGCTGCATGGCCTGCGACACCGGAGCTGCAACCTTGCGGCGCTCTGTTCGTCCACTCCGTTCTGGTTGAATCTCTTGTTCTTCCTCTTCATCTTCTTCCCACAAATCGTCTTCATCCGAACCAGGCTCCACCTGTTCGTTATTTTTCTTATCAAACACGGACGGCTTCTTCTGTTCGCCACATCCCATCAAAAAACACGCCACCCAACAAACTAATAGTATCCGCTTCATACCCAATGCTAATTAATTATTCCAAGCAAACTTATGGAAATATTCCGTTCAACACCTATTTTTCATCCGTTTTTTTAATACGGTTCTGAAAAAACGACGTTTAATACCAGAGACATCCTCTGAGAAACCCTACTACTTTTTAGAAATCCTCCTTTGTATGTCCTCCAAGTGGACAAAAAGAAGAAACCAACCTACCTGCTCTGAAAAACGAACTGGGCTTCTCATTGAAACGAGAAGCCCAGTCTATGTAATCGAACTCACCACGATTTCATGAGTCAACTATCACCGTGCAGGAGCTTGCCAGAAATAGGCTTCATCGTTCGTACGGTTTTTCTCGCCATATCCTTCAAAGCCTTCCGGACAAAGATAGATTGACGACGAGTTGCGGGCATCATTGGATTCGCTTTCCGAGCAACTGCGCAAATGGGTTTGCATCCAATAAAGGTTCTTTGCCATATAGTGTTCCAAATAATGCTCCTTTGTCTGCTTCTTTTTATGATTCCAGTTAGCGTCTTCATTCAGCACAAGCGGCTGGTCGTTGATAAGGCGTTGCCTTACTTCTCCCGGATGCAACAACAGCCCATTCTCATCGGTTACGTAAGCAGCAAACGAAGGATCCATCCAAACCCACTTACCCAAATCCTTGCTCCACACCATGTTGATAACATGGCATTCGGTATCTGTACGGAAAGCCTTTGGCTGACACGTCAGGAAACGCGAGGGATAGCCCAACGCCAAGTAGCAATCATTCAACATCGTGGCCAACATACGGCAATTATATCCGCGGTTCTTTTTCTTAGCCTCCTCGTACATTGCAATGGCATTGAGCGGGCATTTCGGCCAAGGGGAAGACCCGTCGTGCCTGATCTCATCGTGCAGCCAGTACATCACGTTTTTGATGCGCGAAATCTCATCACCGTTTCCTGCAATGCTGTCCAGGTTAAAATAGGTACGGATACGCATCAGAAGCGTGTCATTGGGGGCGTCATAAGTAAACACTGGTTTCTCTGTCGTTTCTTTTTTATAAGCACCGCATTTTTTGAGTACATAAAGATAATCTCCCGTTTCCCGTGCTTTTGCCAAAATCTCCTGGAAACGTGCTTTGTCCCGCACCGGATTCCAAGATTTATTCCGTTTTAAGTCCTGATAGGCCAAACTGCCCAAATCGACCGAGGCCGCCAAAAAGTCAAGAGCTTCAACAGGCTTATTTTCTTTTACAAAATAAGCTGCCCGGTCGTAGAACAAATCAATAATGAAGGAATTTCCCTTGCAAACATTCGTTTTTCCCTTTGTCTGTTCATATAGATTCCACAGGTCGTCGATGGCTTGATTGTAAAGCTGCATATTATCACGAGGCGAGGCAGTTTCCGCGATCCATTCTTTTTGCGAAGACTCAAACACGATCCCTTGAGCCACATACCCCTTAAATGAAGGACAATTATCCGGTTTCCCAAAATGGGTTCTTAATACACAACTGTGGAAGATTACTTTTTCCAGTTTAGGACATGATGCAAAAACCGTCGCTCCTCCCGTACTGAGCACCGGCCCCCGGAAATCAATCTGTTCCAAATTCTCACAATGAGCTATTGTATACCAACCATCCATATGTCCCAGATATCCTTTTATTTCGATTTTCTTCACGGAAGGAAGTCTACCGATAGCATTGCCTGAAATATATCCGACATTGTTCATCGAAAGGGAATGGAGCTTCGCATTCATCAAAATTGCATACGGTTGTATAGCCGCCAGATATTGTGGAAATACAATTTCTTCCAACTCCTCGCAACTATTTATCGCATAGCTTTCAATGCTACACCCTTCGGGTATCACCAAACGGCGAATGGACGTGTATTCGAGTGCTCCCACATCAAGTTTATCGGTTCTTTTCGGCAACACGACTTCCGTCAGTTGCTTACACTTGCGGAACAGGAAACGAGGTACGGTGTGCTCACCGGAAGTGTATTGTTCCTTCTCCCGGTACGAATAGGGCATGCCCCCCGAGGCAAATGTCACGTCGCTCATGTCAACTCGGGTTAGCTTGCCGGATGTCGGTTGTTCCTTGGCATCGCATCCGGCCATTTCGCGCAGAAAACGTAAATCGCTGCTATTCAAGCTTCCGCTTACTTTCAGCGACGTTATTTTATCTTTAGCCTTTTCACCAATCAAGGTGGCCAATGTTCCGGGTTCATTCACCCGCACCTGTGTTTTCCTGGCTGTTGCACTGCCAAATAGGGCAAAGAGCAGCAACAAACATGTGGTTAGTTTCTTTGTAGTCATATCCTATTCTTTTTAAAATCTCCTATGTAAAAGACACCCAAACTACCAAAATGTGACAGGGAAAAATCTCTTTTTTTAAGAAATTCGCCATAAACCTGATTCCAAGCCTTCATTTTCCACTTCATTGCTGCGCTTACAATTGCTCCAAATTCTCCGGTAGATCCCCTACCCACCGACAGCCCGAAACGCCCGCATAGCGTTGTCCGTCCCATTCCACATCCGCCGGTTCCCGCAAGTTTACGTGTAAATGTTTCACGAATGTATCTGTGGGTTTCACCAACCAATGGGTCCCGTGCTTTTCTACACGGCAATTAATGGTTTCCAGACTTCCGTCCTGACGGCTTATCACATACGCATTACACAAAACCGTCTCTGCCATACATTTAAACACTTCGTGCACAAAATTGTCTATACCCCATTTTTTGCGCCACGCCGGATAGGTATCATAATGCCAACTGCTTATCTGAGACAAATACTGTTCACCCACAACGACCGGTTGCAGCACCGGTTTTCTGGAACCCACGGGGATCTCCATATACTGATGCGTCCGGATATAAGGATCGGGAATAAACCCGAACCGCAACTCTCCTGTATGGATATCCAATAATTGCAAACAGCTTCCCAACGCATTCAGCACATGACGCATATAAGTATATTCGCCGGTCAGCAAATAGAGATACCACGAGCCATAGATTTTCCACGCCGACCATCCGCAAGGCGAGTTCATGCCGTTGTGCATCATATTGATGGTATACTGATACTCCCAAAAACGCAGTGTAGCTCCATTCATGCGGGCATCCGGTATCAGGAACTGTGTTAAGCAACGGTGTTTCCGGTCCAAGGCGAGCGCCTGTTCCAAATAGCGTTCCTTCCGCTCCCGGTCGTCACTCTTCAACGCGCCATAGGCCAGTTGGGCGACAGAGCAGGATATCATTCCGTCCTCAAATGTCATCTGCCCTTCCGTCTCCAAATCGTCTCCCCGCCGGGCCAAGTCGTCCAGCGCACGCTCCACCGCAGCTTTCTGATGCTGATAAACCGTTTTCCACTTGGGCTGATGCACCCGTTTCTTTTCCTGTTCCAACACCTCCATGATAGACTTAGCCAGATAAATGACCGACGTATAATGCGTGTTGTGTCCGGAATAGAAACCGCCATCCTTGCCTTGGCAACGAATCAAGAAGTCAACCAAACCGGCGGCATTCTCCAGGTCTTTCTCGTCACCGGTCACAGCATACCGGTCGGCCAGGATACCCGCCATGGTAGCCGCATCCTGAATGCGGTACTTCCCGGTACGCATCTCTTTCACCGAATCGTCAAAAAGAACCGGAAATATCGTCTGATAGACCGCTTCCGCTATCGAGTCCGAATAAGCGTCCGGCATATATTCCCGTGCCAGGAAATACGTATATAGCGGATAAAAACATTCCGCATGGTGTGTACTTGTAGGCCGCGAGCGTAATGCCTCCTGCCGGGCTTTGTCTAAGTAGAAGCGGAAATCCGGACGCACATACAGCTGCATCTCACTCATTTTCCCTTTCCGGTCTTCTACGGTCAACGTATAAGTACCCGTCCCTGATAGAGGCCGATACTCCCACGCATAGCGGGCTGCCTCCAACCGGCGGCAATCCACCGGTTGCACCTCGCCCCGCGGCGTGCGTATTTCAATCCTTTTGGGTACATCGGCATACAGTGTTCCCCGAAAACCATCTCCCTGCGCGATGGTATACAGCTCGGCTTCGGCCACCGGAGCACAGGTCATGGCGTGAAAAGCAGCCGGCAATGCCTGAAGCGTCTCTACCGGCTGGAAGAACAACCGCACGCTCCTTTTTTCTCCCGGTTGCAGACGGGTCAGATGTTGCGGATGGCGCGCCGGAAGCGGTAGGCAGTGCAACAAATCCAGGCTGACCGTAAAAATACGATGTCCTCCCCAATGCACTTCCTTTCCCTGCACGGTTGCCGCAGTCTGTTCGTAATTATAGCGCCACGAAGCCACTGCATCGGGAGATGCAACGGCCAGAATCTTCTCCTCAGGAGTCATGAAATAAGCGGAAAAATGCGTGCGTTCCGCCCTCAGCATGGTTGGAAAATAAACGCTGTTCCACTCCGGATACGTAGCCATATAGGTATTGATGCCTAAGCACAGCCCCACGCGTTCTTCGGGCACAAACACCTGCGAGCCTTTGTTTTCCACCGTTGTCTCCGCACAGAACCGCCCTCCTTCGTCCCGATAGACGATGCGGTACAACAGCTGTTCCTTGACGCCTTCAAACACCCATTCGTTTTTCGACTTGCGCTTCAGTGTCAGCCCTACCTGCTCAAACTGTAATCCGCCCAAAGAATCTGTACGGAAATAAACCGTATCACCCGGTAACGAACCGCCCTTCTTGGCTACATAATAAAGCATACGTCCGTTTTCCTGAAAAGCAACCGCATACTGCTTGGTCTCCTTGACAAAGTTTTCGGCACGTCCACCTAGAGCCGACAGCGCCAACAGGGTGGTTATAAACAAATATCTATTCATTTCGTCATTACATTAAGGCAAGTCAAAACATCCATTCCCAGCCGTTCTCCGAACAGGCTATCGCTTCGGATAAAAAAGTATTAGACCACAAATATATCCATTTCTTTAAGAACACAATTTGTGAACCTCGTTTTTTTTCTGTTTCTTTGTCCTTTGAAAGATACCACCTGCTCATGAAAAGTTTGTTCTACCTGATATGGGGATGGTTGCTGACAACCACGTTGTTTGCCTGTTCGGGCAACGCCTCCGACACCAACCAGCACCAACCGTCTGCCCAGGCAAGCCGGTTGTACGAACAGGGACAGAAAATGGAACAGGCGTCCCGCCACAAGGAAGCCATGCAAACCTATTGGGATGCGCTGGAGGTACTGAAAACGGAGAAGAACGCCAAACTGGAATTCATGATCTACAACCAGTTGGGCAAATTATGGTACCGGTTCGGTATCTACGAGAAAGCCACCCAAGACCACCGGAAAGGATACCTGCTGGCCAAACAGCTCAAAGACCGTTCACTCGAATCGGAAGCCCTGACAAGGCTCTACCTGGAATATACCGCACTGGGCCAACAGGACACGGCACAACATTTCCTGAACCTGTACCAGGCTGTACTCGACACCACGCCCCACCTCAAACACTCCCCGGCACCCGACACGCTGGTCTCGCTGGCACGCAGTGACAAGGCATTCCCTCGGCTACCGCTGTCCGAACGGGAAAAGTTGCTGGCGTGGGAAACCACCTACAAGCAACAACAAGCGCTACTGCAACAGGAAAGAGAAAAGAACCGGCAGCAAGCCCAACAAATCACCTACCTGGTATTCAGCCTGATTGTGCTCCTGCTGCTCGCCACCCTCTATTGGGTAAACAAGAGAGCGGCCAGACGACGGGCCAAAGCGTGGAAATGGTTCCACGAACTGTTGGACAAAAACCAGCAGCTCTTAACCGATTATCAGGAAAAACTGGCCCACAGCACCGCTAACATACACCGGTTACAAGCAGCATTGGAACAAAACCGCCATTCAACCGAAGCCAGCCGTGAACTGACGGACGAGTTGACGGACTACCGACACCTGGAGGAACAGCTGAAAGCGTACATTGAGACTGAGCGCACACGCCGCAGCCTGTTGCTGTCCGAAGAGAGTACCCGTGCCGTTTTATTAATTAACCAAATGAAACGCAAACCTACTTACTCCCCCATCAAGAGGGAGTCCGACTGGCAGGCACTCTTCAACTTTGCCCATGCCCTGTGCGACCGTTACCCCGAACAGATGGACCGCGTGGACGGACTGACCTCACGCGACCGCCAACTTTGTTGCCTGATAGCCCTCCATTTCACCACCGGTCAGTTGGCCGTGTTCTACGGCATATCGCCCGAGTCCATGACCAAGGCCAAATACCGGTTGCAGAAAAAAATCGAAGCTGCGGGCATAGATACCCACTTT
>CABSGW010000025.1 GCA_902477365.1 uncultured Prevotellaceae bacterium | reverse complement strand
TTGTTTTTGTTCAACCAGATACTCTCTTCTTTCATCCTCATATTGCTCCTCCTCTTCCTCCACCTGATAATCCGTAAAATATTTTACGACCCCCTGTTTAAAAGATGATTTTTCTAATAACGCACGATAGATCTTCACGAATAAAGCATCCGTGTAATCACATATGAAAGGCTTAATTCCTGTAACCTGACCTATTATTTCCAAAGCTAATTTATGAAAAGTATATCCTTTCAATCCTGGTATAGCTATCCGTTCAGTTAATTCGGCCGCAGCTTTATTAGTATAACTGATAAGAAGAATTTTCTTTGGATCTACCTTTTTAATCTCTGTCAAATAGCTGACCTTTCCCACAATAGACGAAGTCTTCCCACTTCCGGCACTACTTACGACTAAACAATTATCTTCCTCCGAAATGATAGAACGCCGCTGTTGAGTATCTAATGGATAACTTAAACAATGGTCGAAAAATTCTTTGTACGTTTCAAGTGTGTATTGAACAACCCTCACATTATGCTCTTTCACAAGTGTATGGATCATTCCAAAATCACGAATCATTTTTTTGACAGGTACAGATGGTTCAAGACTGAAAATCTCGAGTTTTTTCGTCAATGAATACGCCTCGTCAAAAAGATCTCTATAGTGTTGAATAAAATCCTTTTTCTGTGAAGAAGATATGAACTGGCCTTGAAAAATATCTTCTAAATCTGTCACAATATCAACAATAAAATTGTTATTACTAGCGCGAACAACTGCTTTCTGTCTATCATATGGTTTCCCATAAGAAGGTAAAACGATCATCTTATTACATAGCTCCTTCAACTGCTGTTTAAGTTGTATTCGTCTTATTACTACAAATACAATCGCTATAGCAACAAAACAAAATATTATAATAAGTAATACAAGCACGAATTAAAATATTTACATTGATTACAAATTTCCTCTAAGCTCCCTTTTTATATTGTCTAATTCTATCTATCTGCTAATTTTATACCCAGCCAACATGCCATCACTCTTCCATTGATGATAATACAGAATTGTATTACTAACCAATTGGAATCAATGTCCGATCATTCTCGTCAAAGGACCATTGTACTTGCCAACTTCGTCCATCAATTTGATCAAGTAAAATGAAATTATAAATATTTGTTGTAGGATACAGTTCAAAACGCCCATTAACCTGATTATCATTAACCGTCACAAGACTTTTAGGATTTAAATTACACTCAAAACGTGTTTTATCATCGCTTAAACTATACTGTATTTGCCACATCTGTCCTGTCCTTGTATCAAGTTTTATAAATGTCCACATATTTTGTGTCGAAAAAAGTTTATATCGACCTACGTTATACGTTGATATAGATCGATTATTTTCTTCTGCTTTACCAGCATTTGTTGTTCTCGTAGTACAGCTTCCTACTATAAAACACAAAAACAGCAATAATAACAAAGTATTTTTTCTCATTTTCTTTTAGCTTTTCAATAGTTTGGCTAGCCCTTTGAAGAATAAACATCTAACCGAACAGGTAAGAAATGAAAGTACAGAATTAGTAACTGTGCGTATTTCTAGGTCTTTCGGTGCGATACTGTCAAATAATCCTTTATGACACAAAAATAGCCATTTTTTTGATTGTGAAAAAATGACTATTTCTAAATCTTGATAAACACTATAATGTTGTTTCTGGGAAGTCTAAATCGTAATAAACACTTCCATTATCTTCCTTAAACAAAATTATCAGTGTAGATAAATTCTGGGATGTCAGCATCCAAAAGTCTACAGACATTATTGATAGAGAAAAAACATTTTAGTGTTTTCAACAGTTTATCCACTTCTTTTTCACATAATATTTTTAGTTTCTCGAAACTGTCAGTCGTTTTCCATCCTTAATAAAAAGTTTTTAATTTGAATCATCCAGTTTCATTACCACCGTTTTTATAAATCTTCACCATTTGCACGATTGTACTCATTATCGTAGAACATTGTGATATAATACTTTCCATAATAGTCTGATATCATAAACCAAACAGGTCTTTTTGAATAACCTTCCATTACATATTCCATAGAAAGTTTAATAATCTCTGACCGAATCTCTTCAGTAGGATTTGCTAATTGTTCCTTTGTATATTTGGACAATATGATAGACTGTATTTTCTCTTTAATCGTAACAGTATCTGTTACCGTTGACCGTTGATAGAAAATGGCTTCATAACGTTTCTTATTAACAGCTATTTCATAAGAAATATCCTCATTTTCAAGGATTTTATAATCTTGCAACGAAACGTATTTGGGATTATTTGCAAACTGTTCACAAAGCCTGTTAAACCTTATTTGAATAGCACGTTCATCAACTTGATTGGCATCAGCTACCATAATACGGCAAACTTTATTATTGTTCGTTACTACAAGAAGATTGACCTTTGTACCATTAAAATCCCCAACTAGAGCATTTGTTACTGGATCATCTCGAAACCCTTTTTCTTTCAGTTTGCGTACCATTTCGGGCTTACTCCCATCAATTGGAATTCCAAGAAATTGGGTAACATCTTGTTGCGCATATGCAATAATTGCAAACATAAGCAACATTGTAAGTGATAGTATTTTTTTCATCTTACCATTTTTTGTCCCCCAGTTGCCATAAGGACCTTTACTAAATCACGGAAGCGTGGAACTGCGAATACCACGTCTAACTCGAAGGTCCTAGGAAAACCTGTAACACAGATATGGATATAGCAGCCCACGCTATAGCGTGAGAACCACTATGCTCTCTCTTGTGTTACTTCTTGCGAATTTCCTAGGTTCTCAAGTTACAAGACAAGCATAACGCTTCTTTATTTTCTAACATGTCTTGGAAAGAGTCATCTCAATCCAATTACAAAATTACACATTACTTCGATAATGTAAAAAGAAATAGAATAAAATCATTACCGTAAGTTTATGAAACGGAATACTTTTTGCTTTCCGACAAAACTTTTTGATCAATGAATAAAATAAGGTCTGAATTACCACACAAGAAACTTAACCCTGAGTAAAAGTGTACCTTTTATCGAACAAGAATAAAACAAGAAGCTGACCTTTTGGGTCAGCTTCTATAATCAAAGAATCTGTTCGAGACTTATTATCAGAATTTGAATGAAGTTTGCTTTACGTATATCCGATAATCTTTGATACTTTCCGGTGCACCCTTCTCTACACGAGGCAAATATTGAAAGCCTGTCAGTGTCTGCACACTACCCAAGTCCAAAACTATGTGGTGCGGAAACTGGGAACCCCGAGTTGTGCTCCAGTAAGTAGACTCCTGAAGATCGAATATCTTGTCAGCAGCCTTGTTTCCAGTTGTCACGTCTTCGGAGTCACAATAGGGTACCGTCCACGTTTCACGGTCAATACGCTTGCCGTCAGCACCAAGCATATACCACTCCGCAATGGAAGCATACTCGCGGTTACTGTGCGAATTAAGCGCCTCAATACACACGGAGCGCCCCTTGACCGGAGTATCGAACTTCACCTCCTGCCAACCATTTCCCGGCGCAAAGGTACCTGTCTTTGTTGCAACTTCACCCGCCAAGTTCAGTTCCTGACCTTCCTTGCGGTGTGTAGCCGGATCACTGACGTTCAGTTTGTCGATGATGGGCTTAACGAGACCTTCCACAACAGTCTCCTTCGGCCCTATAACATCCTGTACGATGATTTCGTTCTCACCCTTCTTCAACCAGCATCCCGGCATATAAAGCGTCTGCTGCGGACCGATGAACCAGTGACGACCGATGGCATAACCGTTTACATAAACCTGTCCCTTACCCCATGTTTCCAGATTGAGGAACGTATCACCTACTTTCTTCAGATTGAAAGTAGCCCGATAGCATCCTGGCGTCTTTTGTCCCGTCAAGGGTACATACTTCATGGCGCGCTGCACCTTGTAAGCATCGTCCAGACCAAATATCTCCCATCCTTTCATATCCACGGTCACCTTACTTCCGTTGTTCATCACATAAGTGAGTTCAACCTTGTCGGTAATTCCTTTGTAGTCCTTGATGGCATGGCCAAAGTTTACCCGGCCGAACGCTTCCACGAGAATATCCAGTTGATCTCCCTTGTTCAGGGCAGGCAACATCACGCTGTTCTCGTTTTTGCGTCGGTCGGCCGTACCTACCAGTTTACCGTTGATAAACACCTGAGCGAAATCATGTACCTCTTTCATGTTCAGTATGCTCTTGGTGGACACCTCAGGAGTCGTCGTTCTGTAGAGTACGGATCCCCATCCCTGATCCAGTTCCTCCATTGTCATGATTTCCAACGAAGAAACAGGTTTGGGCAGGTTGTCAAACAACGGTGCCACCTCAGTAAAATGAATACGCGGAATGGCTATTACGGGATAAGATTTCGGTATCGGCGGCAATTTCTTACCGTCGTTATACCGGGCCATCATCTCGCGCAATTCCATGTATTTCGGCGTTACCTGGCCAGCCTCGTTAATAGGTGCATCATAGTCATAAGATGTTACATCCGGAGTAAAAGGGCCATTATTTGCTCCGGCCCAGTGCCCCCAGTTGGTTCCCCCATGAGTCATATACAGCGAAAAGGATATACCCTTTTCTATCATCTCACGTATACCGTCCACCATCACTTTGCTGGCGCGCGTCTCGTGACGACTTCCCCATTTGTCGAACCAACCGCTCCAAAACTCCGAACACATCTTCGGCGAATCGGGGCGTTCTTTATCCAAATTGCGGAACTCATTCTCAATATTGGCTCCTGTTCCGAAGTTCATTGTCCAAAGCAAGTCATCGAGTCCGTTACGCTTAAACGTACTGCTCCAATCACACTGAAAAAGGGTTACATTTCCAAAACCCGACCGGCGAATAATATCGCGTACCGCACTCACATATTCCTTGTCTTCGGCGTAGGCACCATATTCGTTTTCGACCTGCACCATGATAATAGGGCCACCTTTATCGATAGTCATGCCGCCTATCTGCTCGCCTACTTTCTGCTCAAACAGTTCCAAACGCTCCATGAAGTAAGGATCTTTTCTACGCAATCCAATATCTTTTTTCTTAAGCAACCACCAAGGCAAACCACCCATATCCCACTCGGCACACACATAAGGACCCGGACGCACAATGACGTACATACCGTTCTTTTGAGCCAGCTTTACAAATGCAGCAAGATCGTTGTTGCCTGTGAAATCGAACTCCCCTTCGCGCTGCTCGTGGGCATTCCAAAACACATAAACGCACAGCGTATTCATACCAAGCGCCTTACACATTTTTATACGCTGTTCCCAATACGGTCGGGGAATACGCGGATAGTGCACCTCGGCAGCCTTTATCACAAAAGGTTTTCCATTTAGCAGGAACGTACCCTTTCCAACCTCAAACGTCTCTTTACGTGGAGTGGTAGCAGCCTGCACCGACGAAGCGGAAGCAAACAAGGTCATGGCCAAGGTTGTACCGACCAGCATACGTCCTACAATCTTTGATAATTGTCTCATACTATTTAATTCATGCAAGTTAATAATTTAACGTGAGTTCGACATAAGAAGATAAATATATTTCTTGACGATTAGCAACATTGCGATAAAAGCACTCAATTTATAACCTATAAACGACTGCCACCATGTTCCCTGCCTCAAAGTTACGGAGATTTCTTGTATAACAGATGATTTCTACAAAGAAATTGATTATTAAAGGAGATGTGCCGATTTTGACACATCTCCTCCCTTATAATAACACTATCACTTATTGATTCAGTAACTGTTTCACAGCCGCACTTTCACCCTTTTGTGATATCCCCGCAGCCGGAACCGTCTCAAAAAGCGCATCCAATTCGTAGGGTTGCAACGTACAGGCTGGACTGAAACGGGTATCGTCCGCCACATAATTACGAACCGCATGCAACAGCTGACGGGTGGCCGGACGTTGGTCGAACTGTTTCTTGGTATCGACTGAAAGTACAAACAAACGTCCTTTTCCCACACGCGCCTCAAAAGCTATACCTAATTTTTGGTTGTATTCGTAGGTATCAATACTCTGGATTACGGGTGTTAGCTGACGAATAGCGGTCAGATCCATCGCCTTGGCATGATTCAGCACATCCCACCATTGCCAGTCGGCACAACTGTCCGTAGGAAAATCACGGAAAACGGGATGGCCGGCCTGAATAAGCGTACCCACAATCATAGGATTCCAGTTGAACATAATGGGATTCCAGAAATGACTGGCAAAATGTGTTTTCCGGCCATTCACCTCATCCGGAACTAACAATACGCGTCGCCCCTCAGCCAAAGCCTTTTTCACCTCAGCTCCGTAAGTAGTGGCATACAGATAACCAGCCGTATTTGCCTGCAACCGGGGCGGATAAACCCAGATATTCCACTCGTTTTGCAGTGTATCGCCCAAACGTGCACGCAGCACAAGCCGTGAGGCGGAGGAAATACCATCCAAACGTACTTGAATGCTTCCTACAGAGTCGACCGACGCCACCGGCAACCGTGGGGTACGCAGCGTGCCTTGACGATAAACACGTCCCGACTCATCTTCGAGCGTCCAACGCAACCGGCCGGCCGGCAATGCATCCGGTCCATATTGGTAAACATCGAACTGTGCCTCGAAGACCTCGTCACTGGTATAGGCACGTTTGGCAAAACGCGCCAACAACACAACCGGCGCACACGATTCGCGATATTTTTCGGGTGAGACCAATCCCTTACTCTCCCAAAAGGCGTCCAAAATACCGACAAAAGCACTGCCTTGTCCAGGAAAATCAGACAATCCAAGCAAATGGAATCCGGCCGAATTGGGTGTGCGTAACAGAGATTCATTTACCTCTTTATATTGTAACACCGTGTGGCGGCCAGTGGCACGAAAAAAATCGCCAGCTTGGTGCAGCATACCATTACGGGCCAGCCGCTCACGAAACACCTCGAAATTGCGCGGTTCAAGTACACCCGTATATTTCTTCATTTCGTCGAAATTGGGATACATACAACGCTGTCCCGATTCGTGCGCAATGGCTGGCACGTCGATATCATGTTCCTTGCGCTTGTCCCACAACGTAGAGGGAATGCCTTCATACACCGTGATGCCACCTTTTGAGGTGACATGGGACACATAAAACTGGTCGGAAGCCGTATGGGTACGTGCCGTTGAAGCAGAATAAAGGTGACGCCCGTCCAGCTGTTGCCCTTTCTGAATCAGCTCTTCCAAAACAGCAAAGTTGCCTTCATTCTCATTACCATTGCAAAAGAGCAAAAACGAGGGATGATTCCCGTATTCCTGCAAAATGGCACGCATCTCTTTCTCAAAGAAATCACGACGGGCCGGACTGCTCCCTACATCCTTTATCCACATAGGCAGCTCAGCTTGCAGGTAAAGTCCCACTTCATCGGCCGCACAGAAAGCAGCCTCGGGCGGACACCAGGAATGGAAACGGATGTGATTCAAACCATAGGCCTTGACTGTCGTGAATATCCGTTTCCAAGATTGCACGTCAGTAGCCGGATAACCGGTCAGAGGAAACACCGCGCAATCCAATGCTCCGCGCAAATGAATGTTACGGTTATTCAAGCGGATATGATGGATTCCCTGCTCCAGCTTACGCATCCCAAAAACATCCGTCTGCACATCTACGGAAGTGCCCGTTTCGAGCCGTGTTTCCACTTCGTAAAGAAATGGAGAGAACTCATCCCACAGGCGCATATCCTTACCAAGTTCTAACACCTGTATCCACGCCGTTTCAGGGTTGGCCAACGCTACCACCTGTTCGCCGCCACCTACTTTGCGCCCACTTTGCTTTTCGCGAACGGTAAAACGTAATTTACCCTCAACCGCCTGCCCGGCTTCATTGTATAATGTACCACGCAGCGTCACTCTACGGCGATCCACATCCGGATAGACAGACACATCGCCTGCATAAGTCGGCGCTACAGCCTGTAACTCCATACGCCCCACAACCCCATTCCAGTTGGTTTGTGTATACTCGGTCGTACCATGATTCCACTGATCCATCGGATACTTTAAACGGTTATCAACACACAAGGTCAGCGTATGTACACCCGGAGTCAGCTGTTTGCTCAGCACAAAACGGTTGGGAGTACTTAAACGTTCGTCCCAGGAAACAGGATTACCATCCACATAGACTCCCGTCTCCCAGTGGCAACGCTCCAGGAATAGACGTATAACCTTCCCCTCCCATGCCTGTGGAATACACACCTCACGCTGATACCAGGCCATACCGCAGTATTCAAATTTACGAGTCAACCGATCCACATAACGCGCGGTAGTCCGCACCCCTTTTCCACCTTGATCTGTACTGCCCGGAAGCAGAATGGTTTCGGCCAGTTTGGCCTTATACAACTCAGATCCTGGCGTTTTACCAAACCCCATCGGGTCGAGCTGGAAGCGCCATGTACCGGAAATATCTATGCGGTCTGGCTGCTGCGCATAGCCTCCAGCCATACAACACAAACACAGAACGGCAGCCAACAGGCTGCGCCTCCTTGCATTTCGTTTTTTCATTGTTTCAAATTGTTTTCATTCAACAAATACGTTGCAAAGGAAACACATTGCAAGAATCCCTGCAATGGACAATAAACAAGACACATGGACTATTTTCTGAAAACAGCCAAAAGCAAGTGCCTATTATTACCAACAACCTCTACGTCAAAGTACAATCCGCTCTATGCCACCATAAGGAGTAAGCGCATTGAATCCCTCAGCCTGTGTTATTTGTCCGGCTCTGACACGTGCAGCAATCAATACGCCACCATGGGCAAAAATCGCCACGCGACGGTAGGGTTTACCGGTCAGTTCGGTCAGAAAGTTATCAACACGTGCATACACTTGTTCAAAGGACTCGCCACCCTCCGGACTCACATGCACATAATCGGCATACCAACGTTCTAGGGTGATGGCATCCAAATCATCAAACGACTGCATCTCCCACGTCCCCATATTCATCTCCATCAACCGGTTGTCACGTTCAGCATCGGGAAAACCGCAATAGGCAGCCAAACGCGAAGCACGCGACAAGGGACTGGTGTAAACATGGTCGAACACCATACCTTTCAGATTGGAGCGAGTGACCTCGGCCTCTTGCTGAAACGTATCGCGCAAAGGAACATCAGTTTGCCCATAACAAGTGCGGGCAGGAACATCAACAGCAGTATGTCGTATCAAGAAAACTTCCATCAAATAACAATTAAGAATGAATAATAGGCAAATATACGACTTTCGATGAACAAAGCCTGACCACGGAATAACAAAAAATGTTTGACAAAAAAGTCTGCTTTTTGTCAAGTCTACTTTGCAATTCACCAAAAAATGGCTACTTTTGCAAGACGAGCAAACCGTCACAATACAACTATGGAAACCTTCTTCACTACACACGCTTTCTTAATAGAAAATATAAATTCTCCGATTCGTCGGTCTTTAATGGACCGCATTGACTGGGGACAACGTGTTATTGGTATAAAAGGTCCGCGAGGTGTGGGAAAAACCACGTTCTTATTACAATACGCCAAAGAGCATTTCGACCTGCCGCTCCGTCAATGCTTATACATTAACATGAACAACTTCTATTTCCAGGGACGCGGCATTGTGGATTTTGCAGAAGAATTTATCAAATATGGTGGTAAGGTGTTGCTCATTGACCAGGCTTTCAAGCATCCGGACTGGTGCCAGGAGATACTCACTTGTTACGAGCGTTTTCCCAGCCTGCGCATTGTTTACACCACCTCGTCGGTAGAGCGTTACGACAAAGATTTTGAGGCCCTCAACCGTATAGGTCATTGTTACTGTTTGCATGGCTTTTCCTTCCGTGAGTTCGTCAACCTGCAAACCAATGCGGAGCTGCGTTCATACAGTATGGAAGAACTGTTGAGAGACCACGAACAGATACTCAAAAACGTCTTGCCCTTGGTACGTCCTTGGAACTATCTGCAAGCCTACCTGCATCACGGCTATTACCCGCTTTTTACGGAGACCCGTAATTTTTCGGACAACCTGCTGAAATCCATTAATATGATGCTGGAAGTAGACGTTTTGTTCATCAAACAAATAGAGCTGAAATATTTGTCACGAATAAAAAAGTTGCTATATTTGCTCGCCACTGCAGGAACCATGGCGCCTAACATCAGCAAACTGGCCGAAGAGGTAAAAACTTCGCGTGCTACGGTTATGAACTATATCAAGGATCTGGAAGAGGCACGCCTGATAAACCTTGTGTACAAGGAAGGAGAATCTTTTCCGAAAAAGCCGGCTCAGATTATGGCACACAACACCAACCTGATGTATTCGGTGTATCCGGAAGGAGTGAGCGAACAGGAGGTTATGGAAACCTTTTTCACAAATTCCCTATGGCGACATCACAGCGTAAATGCCGGAAAAAAGCCGGGATGCTTCCGTATAGACGGCAAATATGACATCTGCATCTGTGACAAAAACAAACGTGTGCGTAATGACAACCACACCATCTATGCAAAATACAATACCGAAGTGGGACGCGGTAACGAAATACCGTTGTGGCTCTTTGGCTTTTTGTATTGATGCCAGTCAAACGACAAACGAACAAAGAAAAGGATTCTATTCATAATAAATTCAACATTTATGGCAAAAGAAAAGAAATTTATCACTTGCGATGGCAACCAGGCCGCTGCACATATAGCCTATATGTTCTCAGAGGTCGCTGCCATCTACCCCATCACTCCGTCATCACCTATGGCGGAACACGTGGATGAATGGTCGGCACAGGGTCGCAAGAACCTTTTTGGCGACACAGTTTCTGTGCAGGAAATGCAATCGGAAGGCGGTGCAGCCGGTGCCGTACACGGTTCGCTCCAAGCAGGCGCACTGACCACGACATTTACAGCATCACAGGGATTGCTGCTGATGATCCCGAACATGTACAAAATAGCCGGAGAACTGCTACCATGCGTTTTCCATGTATCTGCCCGTACACTGGCTACACACTCCCTGTGTATCTTCGGTGACCACAGCGACGTGATGGCATGCCGTCAAACGGGTTTTGCCATGCTGTGCGAGGGTTCTGTTCAGGAAGTTATGGACCTCTCTGCCGTAGCTCATCTGGCTACTATCGAAACACGGGTGCCTTTCATCAACTTCTTTGACGGATTCCGTACTTCACACGAGTATCAGAAAATCGAAACTATCGAACAAGACGATATCCGCGATCTGGTAGACATGAAAGCTATCAGTGAGTTCCGCGCACGCGCTTTGAGTCCGGAACATCCACAAGCTCGCGGTATGGCCGAGAACCCTGAAACATTCTTTGCACACCGCGAAGTATGTAACCCCTACTACGATGCCGTTCCGGCCGTAGTTGAAAAATACATGGCCGAAATGTCTAAGATCACAGGTCGCGAATACAAGTTATTCAGCTACTATGGAGCGGATGACGCCGATCGTGTAATTATCGTAATGGGCTCCGTATCGGAAGCTGCACGCGAAGCCATTGACTACCTGAACAAACAAGGACAGAAAGTGGGTATGGTCAGCGTACATCTCTATCGCCCATTCTCTGTTAAGCACTTGTTAGCCGCAATCCCAGCAACATGTAAACGTATCGCCGTACTTGACCGTACAAAAGAACCGGGTGCAAACGGTGAACCATTATACTTGGATGTAAAAGACGCATTCTACGACCAGGAAAATCGTCCGCTCATTGTCGGTGGCCGCTACGGTTTAGGCTCTTGCGACACCACACCGACCATGATCATTTCTGTGTTCGACAACTTAGCGTTGCCTATGCCTAAAGATCACTTCACCGTGGGCATCATAGACGATGTGACCTACACGTCGCTGCCACTGGAAGAAGAAATGGCATTAGGTGGAGAAGGTATCTTTGAAGCAAAATTCTTCGGTTTGGGTGCTGACGGTACTGTTGGTGCAAACAAGAACTCCGTAAAAATTATCGGCGACAACACCGATAAGTATTGCCAGGCATACTTCTCTTACGACTCTAAAAAATCGGGAGGTTTCACCTGCTCTCACCTTCGTTTTGGCGACCACCCGATCCGTTCTACCTATCAGATCAAGACTCCTAATTTCGTTGCTTGCCACGTTCAGGCTTATCTGCGTATGTACGATGTAACACGCGGTCTGCAAAAGAACGGTACATTCTTGCTGAATACCATTTGGGAAGGCGATGAATTGGCACAGAACCTGCCGAATAACATCAAACGTTATTTCGCCAAAAACAATATTACCGTTTACTATATCAACGCTACCAAAATTGCACAAGAAATTGGATTAGGTAACCGCACCAACACCATACTGCAATCGGCTTTCTTCCGTATTACCGAAGTAATTCCTGTTGATTTGGCTGTTGAACAAATGAAGAAGTTTATTGTCAAATCATATGGGAAGAAAGGCCAGGACGTTGTTGACAAGAACTATGCGGCTGTTGACCGTGGCGGTGAATACAAAACATTGGCTATTGACCCTGCATGGGCAAACCTGCCTGACGAGCCAACCGTAGAGCGCGACGAACCGGCCTACATCTCTGATTTGGTACACCCTATCAATGCACAAAACGGTGATTTATTACCTGTATCCGCATTCCAGGTATCGGTTGACGGTACTTGGGAACAAGGTACTTCCGCTTACGAAAAACGTGGTGTCGCAGCTTTCGTGCCCGAATGGAACTCGGAAAACTGTATCCAATGTAACAAATGTGCTTACGTATGTCCTCACGCCAGCATTCGTCCGTTTGTTTTAGACGAGAACGAGAAAAGCGGCTTCACGGCTCCTACGCTGGAAATGAAAGTACCTGCTGCAATGAAGGGCATGAACTTCCGTATACAGGTTAGCGTACTCGATTGTCTTGGTTGTGGTAACTGTGCAGATGTTTGTCCGGGTATGAAGGGCAACAAAGCACTGACCATGAAACCTCTCGAAACACAGTATGCAGAAAGTGAAAACTGGACGTATTGTGCCAAAAATGTCAAGAGCAAGCAACACTTGGTTGATATTCAACTAAATCCCAAGAACTCACAGTTCGCGACTCCGCTATTTGAGTTCTCCGGTGCTTGTTCCGGCTGTGGCGAGACTCCTTATGTAAAATTGATTTCACAGCTCTTTGGTGATCGCCAGATGATAGCTAACGCAACCGGTTGTTCTTCTATTTATTCAGGATCAATCCCATCTACTCCCTACACACAGAACGAAAAAGGACAAGGGCCGGCTTGGGCTAACTCACTCTTCGAAGATTTCTGTGAATTCGGATTAGGTATGACCATGGCTAACAAGAAAATGCGTAACCGCATTCAAACCCTTCTCGAAGGAGCTATTGCGTCAGAGCATACCCCAGCCGAATTCAAAACTGCTGCACAAGAATGGATTGACGGCCGCGAAAACGCAGACGCCAGTCGTGCAGCAGGTGAAAAGTTGATTCCTATGATTGAAGCAGCCAAAGGCGAATGTCCTGCTTGCGCTCAGTTATCTGAACTTAGCCATTTCTTCACCAAACGCAGCCAATGGATCATCGGTGGTGACGGTGCTTCTTACGACATCGGCTACGGTGGCCTCGACCACGTACTTGCATCCGGTGAAGACGTAAATATCTTTGTTCTTGATACGGAGGTTTATTCAAATACTGGTGGTCAGGCATCCAAAGCCACACCTATCGGCGCTATCGCGCAGTTTGCTGCCAGCGGTAAACGAATTACGAAGAAAGACCTTGGACTGATGCAAACCACCTATGGTTATGTGTACGTTGCACAAGTTGCTATGGGTGCAGACCAGGCACAATGCCTTAAAGCTATCCGTGAAGCTGAAGCTTATCCGGGCCCATCTTTGGTAATTGCCTACGCTCCATGTATCAACCACGGTCTGAAAGCTAAGGGCGGTATGGGTAAAAGCCAGGCAGAAGAGGCTAAAGCCGTTGAGTGTGGTTACTGGCACTTGTGGCGCTATAATCCCACATTAGCCGATCAAGGACAAAATCCATTTACGCTGGATTCTAAAGAGCCCGACTGGGATAAATTCCAAGACTTCTTGCTGGGTGAGGTTCGCTACCTCTCATTGCAGAAAGCATACCCCGACCAAGCACAAGAGCTCTTTGAAGCATCCAAACAAGCGGCTAAACGTCGCTACGCAACTTATGTACGTAAATCAAAAGAGGACTGGACAATCGAATAATCTCTTTTTCCAGTAAATAATAGTAAAGGCGATTCTTCTTTCACGAGGAATCGCCTTTATTGTCTCACTATCATCCGTATATGTTTGCAGGTCATACTTTTACTTTCTAAAACATAGGAAACACCTTTTTACCATCTCAGCACATTATTCCATCCGTTTCGTATAAGAATTCATTTCTTTATCTTCTTATAAACATTCATCAAACGATACAAAACGAAAGATTTTCATTCCTATTTTTTATCATCTGAAAGATTTTCTCTATTTTTACAATGTTTTATCCACTTGTAAAAAGTAGTCATCTTCTCTGTCATACATGAAAATCGTTCCACGTAAAACAGAGAAAAAAATCGTATATCATCGGCTGTTAAACATTTCCATTCAACCAAAACCAATTATCAATATGAAAAGAATTTTACTTTTATTCTGTATGAGTGTCCTGACGCTAAGTATGATTGCCCAATCCAAACTACAAATTTCGCACGGCCCTTACCTGCAAGAAGTTACCGAAGACGGAGCCACTATTGTATTCCTCACTTCCGAAAAGTCGTTTTCATGGATTGAGCTGAAACCCCACGGCACTGGCGACGAGCAAACCATACGTTGTTATACTTCCAAAGACGGTTTGAAAGCTGCCTATAACACGTTTAATTCCATACGAATTGAGTGTCTGGCCCCCGGAAAAGAATATGACTACCGCATTTTATCCAAGGAAATCCGCTCATTCCAACCCTACAAAGTGGTATTTGGAGATAGTATCTCTACACAATGGCACACCTTTTCCACCGTCGATCCTAAAAAGAAAGGAGCTTCCATCTTTATCACCAGCGACATGCACAGTGATGCAAATAAATTAGAAAAGTTACTCAACCTGGCCGACTATAAAACCTGTAACGCTTTCTTTTACGCAGGCGACATGATGAACTACATGGAGGATCCGGAAGCTCCTTTCACGTCATTCATCGACCTAAGTACACGCCTATTTGCGTCCTCCATTCCCTTCGAGGTTGTCCGAGGCAATCATGAAACACGAGGTAACCTGGCACGTACTTTTTCCAGTTACTTTCCGAAGAAAAATGGAAAAATTTATGGTTCATACCTGCTGGGAGATATCATGATTGTAATGCTGGACAGTGGCGAAGACAAAGCCGAAAATCACTGGGTATACGCCGGACTGACAGACTATAATGCCTATCGAAGTGAACAAGCCGAATGGCTCAAGGCCTTGGTAAAAACCAAGGAATATAAAAAAGCCAAATACCATATCGTCATTTCGCATTTCCCGATGGTGATGGGCCAACAATGGAAAGACGAAAAAACATGGATGGGTTGGGAAGATGCTATCCAGAAATTCCGACCTATTTTGAATCAAGCGAATGTCGACTTGTTGATTTCGGGACATACTCACCGTTTCTTTTATCATGACAGCGGATCGGATGGCAATACATTCCCGGTACTTGAACAAGGAGGTGTTTGTGCTACCCGTCTGGACCTGCACAACGGAATCATCCAACTGAAAGTCATTGACACCGCAGGAAAGATCCTGACATCAAAGACCCTAAAACGTTAAACAAGCAATACCCTTATCCGTTATGGGTTGCTTCATCCATAACGGATAAGGTTACATTTTTGTTGCACTGTCCAAAATCTGCTTCACCTGTTCATCGGCCTTATACAACCGCTCCTTACACAGGCGAATCAGTCCTTGAGCCTCTTTCAGTTTTTCGCTCAAGTGATCTATATCCAATTCGTTATTCTCCACGCTACGAACAATCTGTTCCAACCGTTCCATCGCTTTTTCGTAGGTCATTTCCGTTTTCTTTGCCATCACCTATTCCTTTTTCTGTTTTCCTATCACCTTACTTTCTATCTCTCCTTTTGCAAAGCGGGTCACGATGCTGTCGCCCACCGTTAATTGTGCGGCATCAGTCACCACACGTCCGTTCACCCGTGTCAGGCTGAACCCTAACCGGAAAAAACGTTCAGGTCCAGCCATCTCTATGCTTTTTTCCAATAAGCGCAAACGGGCTTGTTCCCTGTGCAACCACACAGGCAACGCCGTATGCAATCGTTCCTCACAACGTTCCAACTGATACTGCTGTTTTTGCAATCCGTGCAACACTGCACCTTTCAACCGTGCCTGATACTTATCCACCCCCTCTGCCATGCGTGCCATGTACAAACGGGCTGAAGCCGGCAACCGGGCTGACAACCGTTCCAGTCGCGCCTCGTCCGCCGCAAGCCGTGCACGTACCGCCACGGGTAAACGGCGTGTCCACTCCACCAAAGAGGCAGCCTCTTCATCCATCCGCTCAACGAGGAATGCGGCTACAGCCGTAGGGGTCTTCAGCCTGAGATAGGCTACATGATCCAATACCGTCTCGTCCCGCTCATGCCCTATACCGGTCAACACCGGCAAAGGGAACTGGGCGCAATTTGCAGCCAGCAGATACGTATCAAATCCATTCAGATCGCTCACCGCTCCACCGCCCCTCAGAATCGCCACCACGTCCCACTGCTCGTATTCGGCATACACGGCATTCAAGGCCTCCACCACCGAGGCTTCTACCCTGTCGCCCTGCATCACCGCCTGAAACAGTTTAACCGTGAACCGATAGGGACTTCCCTCCAACTGTTTACAAAAATCGCCGTAACCGGCTGCCGTACTTGATGATATAACCGCCACCCGTTGCGGCAAACGACTCAGTGTCAACTCTTTGTTCAAGGTAAGTACCCC
>CABSGW010000024.1 GCA_902477365.1 uncultured Prevotellaceae bacterium | reverse complement strand
GGTAGGTTTTTTTATAAGGAAAGGTTTCCTTCTTAACAAAGAAAGAGTTAACTTTGCGAAGTTAATAGTTACCGATGGACGATAGCGCTGTAAAAGAAGAAATAAAACAACTATTCACCGATTATATGCAGGTGAACGGCCATCGTAAAACCCCTGAACGATATGCGATACTGGATGCGATCTATTCCATCGAAGGACACTTCGACATGGAACAGCTCTATCATGTGATGATGGACGAGTTGCATTTCCGGGTAAGCATGGCTACGCTCTACAATACGCTGGTGCTGTTGGTCGACGCGCGCCTGGTGGTGAAACATCAGTTTGGCGACCACACGACACGGTACGAACGCTGTTACAACCGGGAACCGCACCATCATCGTATCTGCACGGTGTGCGGAACAGTGACCGAGTTTGTGAGCGAAAACCTGTCGGGAGAGATCAGGCAGATAAAATTTCCGCGTTTCCAGCAAAGCACCTATTCACTCTGTGTCTACGGGGTGTGTGCAAAGTGTGCGGCGGCGCTCAAGCGGAAACGAAAGAAAATGACAAACAAGAACAACAAAGAATAATTCTTATGAAAACAGGAAAAGTGGATGCTTTGCTTGGCATCGTGTTCGGCGACGAAGGAAAAGGTAAGGTGGTTGATTACTTCACCCCCAAGTATGACGTCGTTGCCCGTTTTGCGGGTGGCCCTAATGCCGGACACACCATTATTTTCGAAGGTAAAAAATTTGTATTGCGGTCTATTCCTTCCGGAATCTTTGCCCGTGACAAGGTGAACATCATCGGTAACGGCTGTGTGCTGGCACCCGATTTGTTCCGTGCAGAGGCCAAAGAACTGGAAGAGGCCGGTTATGAGTTGAAAAGCCGTTTGCACATCAGCAAGCGCGCGCACCTCATTTTGCCTACCCATCGGGTGCTTGACCGTGCCTACGAGGCGGCTAAGGGTAAAGACAAGGTGGGCACTACCGGCAAAGGCATTGGCCCTACGTATAGCGACAAGGCCAGCCGCATAGGTCTGCGGGTGGGCGACATCTTGGAAAACTTTGAAGAGAAGTATGCCCGGTTGAAAGCACGCCATGAACAGATTCTGAGCGATTTGCATTTCACCGATTACGATATCACCGAGGACGAAAAGAAATGGATGGAAGGCATTGAGTACATGCGCGGATTCCAGCTGACCGACACGGAGGTGGAACTGAACCAGCTGATCAAAGAGGGCAAGAGCGTGTTGGCCGAAGGTGCACAGGGCACGATGCTCGACATCGACCACGGTACGTACCCGTTCGTAAGTTCTTCCAATACAACCTGCGGCGGTGTTTGCACCGGTCTGGGTATCGCTCCTAACAAGATAGGTGAGGTTTTCGGTATTTTCAAGGCATACAGCACACGTGTGGGAGCAGGTCCGTTCCCGGTAGAGCTGTTTGACGAGACCGGCGATACCATCCGCCGCATAGGCAATGAGTTTGGTGCCGTGACAGGCCGTAACCGCCGTTGCGGATGGGTTGACTTGGTGGCGTTGCGCTATGCCATCATGGTGAATGGCGTGACCCAGCTGGTCATGATGAAAGGCGATGTGCTGGATAGCTTTGAGACCATCAAAGCTTGCACCGCTTACCGCAAGAATGGGGAAGTGTTGACGGCTGTTCCTTTCGACACCGAGGGGTGTGAACCTGTTTATACCGAGTTGCCCGGATGGAATTGCGACCTGACGCAGGTGCGCAGCGAAGCGGAGTTTCCGCAGGCATTTAAGGACTACATCGCTTACTTGGAGCGTGAGTTGGAAACACCTATCAAGATTGTTTCCGTAGGTCCTGACCGCGATGCTACCATCATCCGGTAATCGGCTGTATGAATAGTACGAATAAACGTGGGGGAGCTTGATCTTGTTGGTAAGCTCCCCCACATTTGTTGTGAATGTATCTTCGGATTTAAGGTACCAGTACCTTCTTCCGATTCACCACGTATACGCCGGCCGAAAGTGAAACGGTAACGGGGGTTTTGGCGGTGAGTTGTATGCTTGTTACTAAAATGCCCGACAGGGTGTGTATGGTTGCCGTACAGTTGTTGTCGGCTTGCAGGCTTAGGGTGTTCTTGCTGGTACGCAGCTGCAGTTGCGACTGATCATTTCCGGGTGTGTCGATGCCTGTATGGGTGTAGCCGAACACCTGATCCAGGTATTGCAGTCGTTGTTCCACCCATTGCCGGATGTATGCGGCTTCGTTGGCAAAGTCCAGTTCTATGTTGTCCGTACCGCTCCAGCGTGCTGTTTCGCGTTGTCCCGCTCCGCTCTCGTTGAACAGGGCGAAGTAGGTGTCAAAGCGCTGCTGGATGGCGTCGGTGGCGAAGAATGTTTCCCGCAAGTCGGCATACCGTTCGGCTGTCTCCCGGTCGTAGTGGGGCATTTCCTTTCGCAGCCTGTCGTGCAGGTTGTGTGACGTGTTGTAGAAATTGGTATCGGCCGGACAAGCATCTGCTTCCCATAAACGTCCCCATGTGGCGTCCATATCCCAGGGAGCCACCCCTATTTGGCGGGTGATGGTGGCGTCGTACACGTAAAGGTACATGTTCTTACCCATGTTGTCAGGAGCAAATAGCAGGTTCATGTACAAAAAGTAATCCCTCCACACGTCCAGGTCGAACCAGTTTTCCACTTCTTTTACAAATTGTGTCCCGTTGCTTTTAGCCACAAAGTCGATGGCGTTGTACAGGGGAGCCCAGTCTATGGGTTCGTCTTCGGTGTAATCGGGGTATTGTAATTCCCATCCTTCCCACATGGTGGCGTGGTTGTCGTACGAAGAAGGGCATTGCCACATGCCCACGGAGTTGTTCCAATATTTCGATTTATAGAGTGCACCGTACACATTGCCCAGTCTGGTCTTTTTCAGTTGCAACTGTTTTCGGTCCAGTTTCTCGGTGAAGCAGTAAAGCCCTTGGTATTGTCCGTTTAGGAATACTTCGACAAAGTGTCCGTGTGTGCCGTTGGTCATGTCGGGTTCCCATTGTTTGATGACCGACTCTGCCGCAAAGTCGTTCCACAAATCGGTTGATACGCGGTTGCGCATGCGGGCCTTGTCTATCGCCATGGCATCCAGTATCCACGAGTTGTCGCTTCTCATTCCCAGAAAGGAGGCGTCGGTCTTTTCATGGTTCTTGTCAATCAGCTTAATGGCAAACGATTTCTTCTGATAGTTAAGCGATGAAGAGCCGCGCCAGCGGAACAGGGCGGAATGATGTTGCGCCTCGGATTGGTATTCGGGAGCAGTCAGCGTGAAGGTTCCTTCCTGAAAGGTTTCGCTGTTACAGGCATCCATTTGCAGGGATACGACGGGAAGGGTGGTTGTTTCCAGACTGTACTGGGATTGTGTTCCGTCTGCCCGGGTGATGCGGATCGTATAGGTGTCTGCCGGAGTCAGGGTGGTTTTCTTTTCCCCGATAAGTTGGCCGTTTATCCTGATTTCGTGTGCGGTGATATCATTTGCCGATATCTTTGCGAACAGTGGTTTATGTTTGTCAGCACGCTGTTTGGGAATACTCACCAGGCAACGCCCGGTCAGGGTGTCGCAATGCACAGTACTGTTGTTTATGCGTAGTTTGCCAATCAGTTGATCGGTCTTTTCGTAGGTTGTATAAGTAGAGTTGTCTCCCCATAACAATGCGTACCGGGTTGTACAAAGTATAATCAGGAAGAGTAAGCGCGTTGTCGTTGTGGACATAGAGTGTGCAATATTCTAGTATATATGATAATATATCTTATTAATAATATAAACGAAACGACCTCGGGTTTATTGTCCCGAGGTCGTTGGAGAATAAAGATTGGTTACGGGAGCCGTCTTAGCGGCAAATGGTACAGCCTTTGCACTTTCCAAGTTCTCCCCTGAAGCGCATTTCAACCAGGTGTGAAAGCCGTTCGCGCAAGGGCTCTAGTGTGATACGTCTTATTACGTCGTTTACGAAAGCATGCTGAAGCAGCAGTCGCGCTTCGGCCTCGTCAATCCCCCGTTGACGCATGTAGAAAAGGGCTTTCTCGTCCAGTTGTCCCACCGTAGAGCCGTGATTACATTTTACGTCATCGGCGTAGATTTCCAGCATAGGCTGTGTGTACATGTGTGCTTGCTCAGAGATGCAAATGTTGGCGTTGGTCTGTTGCGAGTCGGTATGCTGGGCTCCTTCGCGCACCAGTACTTTTCCGGCCCAGGCTCCTGTGGCCTGTCCGTCCAACACATATTTATAGAGCATGTTACTCTGGCACGATTCGGTTTGGTGATCGATCACTAAATTGTTATCCACATGCTGTTGTTTGTCGGCCACTACGCAACCGTAGGCAATGGTCTCGGCATTCTGACCGGCCAACGTTACCTCCACCTGGTTGCGGGTCAGTCCGTTGTGCAGTGTCAGTGCGCCCAGGGTGACGTGGCTACCGGCCTCCTGGTGCACATACAGATTGTTGAACGTTGTGTTTTGTATGTGGGTTTCTTCCAGATTGTACAGTTCTATGCGGCTGTTCGTGCCGGCGTAGACTTCTGTGACTTGGGTGGAAAGAAACGCGCGGTCATCAATGGCGTGGTCGCAAAAGAGTAGTGCTGCTTGCACGTTCGCCTCGGCAATGATAAGTACACGGCGGTTAGCCATCAGGTTTACGTCCGACCGCAGTAAGTTTACTACCTGTACGGGGCGCGCCATTTGTGTTCCTTCAGGCAGGTAAATCACGATACCGTCTTGCGCCAACATGGTGTTGAGAGCTGTGATTCCATCGTTTTCCGTAGTGGCCAGCCTACCGTAATGGCGGGCAATGACTGGCAGTTCACCTGCTAATTGGCATATCGACCCGATGCGAACCCCTTCCGGCAGCGAAGCGGCGTCCTTGTTCTTTTCGTAGAAAGCATCGTTTACGGTGAAATAGAGTTGGGTACTCAGGTTGGGGACGTTACACCGGAATGCCTCGTAGGGATTGACGGGGAACTGGATGCGGCGCAGGTTTACGCCGTAGTCGGGTGCAAAAGCTTTTTGCACGTCCGTGTATTTGTAACGCTCAACCTTACGCGAGGGAAATCCCAGCCGTTTAAAGTGGGCGAAAGCCGCATCGCGCACGTCGTTCATCGGCGCACAACTGTTTGCGGTCAACACATCGCGTTGGGTTTCAAATAGTTCTATGTATTGCTTTTCGCTGGTCATAAGCTTGCTAGTCTGCATTCAGTTCATTCTTTATCCAGTCAAAGCCACGCGCTTCAATCTCTTTGGCCAGCTCAGGTCCGCCGGTTTTCACAATTCGTCCGTCTATCAGTATGTGTACAACGTCCGGTTTCAGCAAATCCATCATGCGCTGGTAATGCGTGATGACAATGGCACTGGTTTCGGGTGTACGTAATTTGTTGAATCCTTCGGCCACAATACGCAGTGCGTCCACGTCCAGTCCGGAATCCGTTTCATCCAGGATGCTGAGTTTCGGTTCGAGCATCGCCATCTGGAATATCTCGTTCCGCTTTTTCTCTCCTCCGCTGAAGCCTTCGTTCACACTGCGGTTCGCTAGTTTCGAATCCAGCTCTACGATGTTACGTTTCTCACGCATCAGCTTCAGGAACTCGCCGGCAGGCATCGGTTCTTGGTTGAAGTATTTACGCTTGGCATTGATGGCCGCGCGCATGAAATTCACCATGCTTACTCCTGGAATCTCAATCGGTGTCTGGAAAGACATGAAGATACCCTCGTGTGAACGGTCTTCGGGAGCAAGTTCCAGCAGGTTCTTTTCGTTGAACACGATACTTCCTTCGGTCACTGTGAACGAAGGATGCCCCACCAGTACGTTGCTGAGTGTACTTTTTCCTGATCCGTTTGGTCCCATGATGGCATGTACTTCTCCATCGCCCACTGTCAGGTTGATTCCTTTCAGTATCGGTTTGTTCTCAATGGAGGCATGCAGGTTTTTTATTTCTAACATAAATAGTGATTACTAGAGTATTGAATGATGCGCCCTGACCGGGCGTCGGTTGATGTGCAAAATTACTCATTTTATTCCATTCAGGTGGTGGCTGTTCGACAGAATTGTGGATAAAGAGCATCATATCTAGCCGATTTTTAAAAAGATAGCCGTTTCCCAAAGAGAGGAAGTATCGGCATTCTTTCCCTCCTCGCTATTGTTTTTCCACCGGAATGTGTTACTTTTGTACCTGATTTGAGGAAACGTATTCGCTTCATAATGAAATTCTTTCTTCCCGTGTTGTTTGTTTGCTACATGGGAGGTATTCATTTGTTCACCCATACCCATGTGGTGAACGGTGTTATCGTGGTTCATTCCCATTTGTACGACAAGGGCTTGCAACATGAACATACCACGGTAGAGCTGAATACCATCTTTTACCTTACACATTTCTTGGTGACCGATCCGGTCGCATTTGTCTGTTCGGCTGTAACGCCCTATTGGAAGCTGCTGTTTGTTGTGTTGCTTCCGCTTGTGCCACATCTGCATTATACCCGCTTGCGGTGGCCTAACTCGTTGCGGGCTCCTCCGGTGATTGCTTGACCGCTCGTGGAATTGATCCGTAAGCGATCAGTTACCTTATAACTAATCAACCATTTCACTAAACTTTATAATAGAAACCAGATAGATGAAGACCATTTACCTGTTGTTGGGTGTAGTGTGTGCACTACTCCCGGTAAACCTTTGTGCGCACGATTTAAAAGACACGGACGCCAACGTGGTTGGCCATGTCATAGATAAGAAAACGAATAAACATATGCCCTATATCAGGGTGGCTTTACGAGGAACAACCCTGATGGTGGCAACCGATGCCACCGGTCATTATTTCCTTAAGGATCTTCCGGAAGGGGAGTTTACTCTGGAAGTGTCGGCCGTAGGCTATAAAACGGAAACACGCCGCGTCCGGCTGAAAAAAGGAAAAACCCTGGAAGAGAACTTCCTGATGGAAGAGGGTAACGTTGAATTGGAGGGTGTCGTGGTATCGGCCAACCGCAACGAGACCAGGCGAAAGATGGCGCCTACGCTCATCAACGTGATGGATGCAAAAATGTTTGAATCGACCAATTCAAATACACTGTCAGAGGGGTTGAACTTCCAACCGGGTATACGTGTCGAGAATAATTGCCAGAATTGCGGATTCCAGCAGGTACGAATCAACGGCCTGGATGGTCCTTACACCCAGATACTGGTCGACTCACGTCCGGTGTTCAGTGCTTTGGCCGGAGTATACGGACTGGAACAAATACCAGCCAATATGATAGAGCGTGTCGAGGTGATGCGCGGCGGCGGGTCTGCCCTGTTCGGCTCTTCGGCCATAGCCGGAACCATCAACATCATTACCAAAGAACCTACACGCAATAGCGGCGAAGTGGCCCATTCTACGATGGGCGTAGGCGGTATGTCCCGTTTCGACCACAACACGACGCTCAACATGTCGCTCATCACAGACGACCACAAAGCCGGCATCTATGTGTTTGGTCAAAACCGGGAACGTAGTGGTTACGACCACGACGGTGACGGGTTTACAGAGTTGCCCGAACTGAGCAGCCGTACCATCGGACTCCGCTCATTCCTGAAGACTGGGCTTTAC
The DNA here is from genome assembly GCA_902477365.1 of uncultured Prevotellaceae bacterium. Classification (GTDB taxonomy): domain Bacteria; phylum Bacteroidota; class Bacteroidia; order Bacteroidales; family Bacteroidaceae; genus Alloprevotella. The sequence goes on along the minus strand of CABSGW010000024.1, from coordinate 9,406 downwards.
TCGAAGTTGAGCGTTGAGTACCACAATATGCAGGAGTTCCGTCGCGGAGGTAACAAATTAAGCCGTCCGGCACACGAGGCGGATATTACGGAACAAGTGGATCATAACATTCACTGCGGAGGTCTGAAGTATGACTGGTTTGCACCGGCTGAACGGGCACGTTTAAGCCTGTTTGCATCGGCTCAACACGTTGACCGGAAAAGTTATTATGGCGGCGGGCAGGATTCGGATGCCTACGGGGCAACAAGCGACCTCACCTGGGTAGTTGGTGCGCAGGGAGTGTATAGCTTCAGGAAGTTTCTTTTTATGCCGTCCGATTTTACGGCGGGGGTGGAGTACAATCAGGACCACCTGAAAGACGATGCCTGGGGATATGACCGTTATACCGATCAGAATGTGCGCATTGCCAGTGCTTTCTTGCAAAACGAGTGGAAGAACGACCGTTGGAGTTTCTTGGTGGGCGGACGTCTGGATAAACATAGTTTGATGGATCATCTTATTTTCAGTCCGCGTGCCAATGTACGTTTCAATCCGACGGAAAATATCAGTATCCGCGGTAGTTATTCGTTTGGTTTCCGTGCACCGCAGGCTTTCGATGAGGATCTTCACATCGCCAATGTCGGCGGTACGGTTTCGGTGATCGAATTGGCTGACGACCTGTCTGAAGAGAAGTCGCAAAGTTTCAGCTTGTCGGCCGATATGTATCACCGCTGGGGCGACTGGCAGGGCAATTTACTGGTGGAGGGTTTCTATACTGAATTGTCCGATGTCTTTGCGCTGCGTAAGCTGGGATTGAATGACGATGGCATTTTGGTGAACGAACGTTACAACGAAAGTGGTGCACGCGTGTTGGGACTTACACTCGAAGGTAAACTGGCCTATCGTGACCTGTTGCAGTTCCAGGCCGGCATGACCTTCCAGCAAGCCAAATACAAGGAAGCGCGTTCGTGGGACGAAGAAGGTCTTGTGCCTATGAAGCGGCGCATGTTCCGCACCCCCGATACGTATGGCTATGCCACGCTTACTTATACGCCGATTAAACCACTCAAAGTATCGTTGTCGGGCGTATATACCGGAAACATGCTGGTGGAACACTGGGCCGGTTATATACCGGAAGACCGTACCGAGAAAACACCTGATTTCTTTGAACTGAACTTGAAGGCCAGCTATGATTTCAAACTGTACAAGCAGACGGTGTTGCAATTGAATGCCGGTATTCAGAACTTATTTGATTCTTATCAGGACGATTTTGATCAGGGGAGCGACCGCGATTCTGGTTATATTTACGGACCGGGTTTGCCGCGTTCTTTCTTTGCGGGACTGAAGGTGAGTTTTTAAACCCGCCTGTCTGATGAAACGTACTGGGCTTCTCGTTGCAACGAGAAGCCCAGTACGTAAAAAAGCTCCGGTGTAACCGTTTGTCAGGTTAGGCCGGAGCTTTTTATGGTCGCATGCCGATGGCATGTAATTTTAATCGGTAATGACGGTTCCTCCCTGCCCGTCAAGCGCATCGGCCCGGGTGATGATGACCTGTGAGACACCCGCGGAAACGGCCGCCAGTGCATTTTCTATTTTCGGAATCATACCTCCTGCCACAATTCCGTCTGCCACCAGGCGTGGAAAGTCGGTCCGGCTGATGTGCGGAATTACGCTGTCATCGTCTTCGGCATTGAACAGCACGCCTTTTTTCTCGAAGCAATAAGTCAGTGTGACGTCGAAATAAGGTGCTAGTCCTTTAGCCACCTCGCCGGCAATGGTATCGGCGTTGGTGTTCAACAAGTTCCCTTTCCCGTCGTGTGTCAACGGAGCCATTACGGGTACAATCTGCTGGTTGATAAGTGTGGACAGCAAGGCACCGTCTACCCGGTCTACGTCTCCTACGAAACCGTAATCTACTTCTCCGGCAGGTCGGCGGTGCGAGCGTATCGTGTCCATATCGGCACCGGTCAGTCCCAGCGCGCGTACTCCACAGGCTTGTAGCTGGGCCACGACGTTCTTGTTTACCAGTCCGCCATAGACCATGGTTACGACGCGTAGCATAGCCTCGTCGGTGATACGGCGGCCGTTTACCATTTGTGTTTCAATTCCCATACGGGTGGCCAGGTCGGTAGCTGTGCGTCCACCGCCGTGTACCAATACTTTATGTCCTTGAATGGCGGTGAAGTCGGCCAGCAGTTTGTGCAACGAAGCAGCCTTTTCTACTATTTTTCCGCCAACCTTGATGAGTGTCAGTTTTTCTTTCATGATGGTTTTATTCCAAATAGGTATAGCCGTTCAGGCCCGAACGATAGTTGCTTAAGAATTCCCGGCCTTCGTCAATGGTTATTTTACCCTCTTTTACCGCTTTTGATACCCAGTTTTCCAACCGGTGAACCAGTTTTTTCGGATCGTATTGCACGTAATCCAATACTTCAGCAATGGTTTCTCCCTCGATCAATTGGTCAATGGTATATCCGTCTCCGTCCACCGAGATGTGTACGGCATTGGTGTCGCCGAAGAGGTTGTGCATGTTGCCCAGAATTTCCTGATAAGCACCCACCAGGAATACACCGATGTAGTAGTGCTCGTTTTTGCGCAAGGAGTGGAGCGGCAGGTAGCTGGTTTGCTGGCCCAGGTTGATGTAGGCCGAAACTTTTCCGTCCGAGTCGCACGTGATGTCTTGCAGTGTGGCGTTGCGGTTGGGCTTCTCGTCCAGACGGGCAATCGGCATGATGGGGAACAACTGGTCGATGGCCCATGAATCTGGCAGGCTCTGGAACAGTGAGAAGTTGCAGAAGTATTTGTCGGCCAGTAGCTTGTCTAGCTTGCGTAGCTCTTCGGGCACATGCTTCTGGTTGTGTACGATGTCGTTCACCTCGCGGGTGACGCTCCAGTACAGACTCTCTATTTGTGCGCGTGTCTTGAGGTCTACAATGCCGTGGCTGAAGAGGTCGAGCGCCTCTTCCCGTATCTGCTCGGCGTCATGCCAATCTTCCAGCATCGAGCGCGCGCTCAGGTTATCCCATATTTCACTCAAATCGCGTACCAGTTTGTGGTCGTTTTCAGACGGTTCCCACTTTTCGTCCATCATGGGCTGCGAGGCCGTATCCACCACATCCAGTATCAGCACCGAGTGGTGGGCGGTTAGTGAACGTCCTCCTTCGGTAATCAGGTTCGGGTGGGGTATTTGGTTTTTGTCCGATGCTTCGGTAAAGGTATAGACGCAGTCGTTGACATACTCCTGAATGGAGTAGTTCACGGAGCTTTCGCTGTTGGACGAGCGTGTTCCGTCATAGTCGACGCCCAGTCCGCCACCGCAGTCTACAAATTTGATGTCAAAGCCCAGTGCATGCAGCTGCACGTAGAATTGGGCCGCTTCGCGCAATGCCGTTTGTATGCGGCGTATTTTGGTGATCTGGCTGCCTATGTGGAAGTGTATCAGCTTCAGGCAGTCTTGCATATCTTTTTCCTGAAGAATAGTGAGCGCTTCGAGCAGTTCGCTGGAGTTCAGTCCGAATTTGCTGGCGTCGCCGCCGCTTTCTTCCCATTTTCCCGCGCCCGATGAGGCCAGTTTGATGCGTATGCCCAGGTTGGGACGTACCCCAAGTTTGTTGGCTGTTTTGGCGATGATGCTTAATTCGTGCAACTTTTCAACAACCAGGAACACGCGTTTTCCCATTTTTTGGGCCAGCAGGGCCAATTCAATGAAACTCTGGTCTTTGTGTCCGTTACAGATGATCAGGCTGTCCGAATCCATGTTGGTGGCCAACACAGCGTGCAGCTCGGGCTTTGAACCCGCCTCTAGGCCTAAATTATATTTCTTTCCGTGACTGATGATCTCCTCAACAACCGGCCTCATCTGGTTTACTTTGATGGGATAGATGATGAAGTGTTCGGCCTGGTAATCATATTCTTTTGCCGCTATCTGGAAACAACGGGCCGTCTTCTCGATACGGTTGTCCAATATGTCGGGAAAGCGTAAAAGCACGGGTGCCGTGATGTTACGGATAGACAGCTCGTCTACCAGTTCTTTCAGGTCAACCTGTACACTGTCTTTGCGCGGGGTTACATACGCATGTCCTTTCTCGTTGATACCGAAATAGCTTACTCCCCAACCATTGATGTTGTAGAGTTCTTCGGAGTCTTCAATTCGCCATTTTCTCATTGCTTTTTAGGTGTGAAGCAGTTCTCTTAGTTGTTCAACAATTTGCGTTATTTTATCAAGATCGTCCAGCGGTTGTATGGGCTGGACATAGGTTGCCTTCTCATAAAAAGGCGCTCGTTCGGCCAGTTGGGCGGTAATGAAGGCACGCAGTTCTTCGTCACTTTTTCCCTTGAGCAGGGGGCGTTCTCCTTTGCTGCATAGCAGGTGTTGGTAGATGACCTCGGGTGTCGCTTTCATGTAGACGGTTTTTCCGCACCGGTTCATGTAGTCCATGTTGTCAAAAAAACAGGGTGTACCGCCTCCACACGACAGGACGATGTGTTCGAACTCGGCGACTTCGTGCAGCATACGGCGCTCAATATCGCGGAATCCCGCTTCGCCCCGTTCGGCAAACAGCTGTGGAATTTTGCAGCGGAAGCGCTCCTCGATGTACCAGTCAAGGTCGTAGAACGTGCGTCCCATTGCTTGTGCCAGAGCTTTTCCGATAGTGGTTTTGCCCACGCACATATACCCGACGAGGATGATGCTGCGGTTACTCATGACTTCTTGGCGCGCCGTCCCCGCGAAGCTGTGCTTTTGGGTTTGTCGTTCTGTTCTTTGATGACGTTGAGGCACTCCTCCAGTGTCAGTTCGGCCGCTTTGGCTGCCAGTGTTTTGGGCAGTCGGTAGTTTTTCCCTTTGTAAGCGATGTAAGGACCGTAAGGGCCGTTCAACACTTCCAGTTCGGGTTCTTCTTCAAATTTCTTGAGGTGTCGTTTGGCCTCTGCCGCCCTTTTCTCTTTGATAAGTTCGATGGCCTCTTCGAGCGTAATCTTCATCGGGTCGGCCGTTTTGGGCAGTGAGGCATACTTGCCTGCATGTTGTATGTAAGGACCAAAGCGTCCGCTGTTTGCCACTACCGGCAGTTCTTCGAACTCGCCCAATGTGCGGGGCAGTTGGAACAGTTCCAGCGCTTCGTCCAGCGTGATGGTTTCCGTACTTTGGTTTTTCTTCATAGTGGCAAAGAGCGGCTTTTCCGCATCGCCGGCCTGTCCTATCTGTACGATAGGGCCGAAGCGTCCTATCTTCACAAATACCGGTTTTCCGCTTTTGGGGTCTGTTCCCAGTTGGCGTTCGCCCACTTTGTGCTCACTCTTCATGGCCATGGTCTGTTTCACCTGCGGCTCAAAGTGTGCATAGAAATCTTTCATCAGTTTGGTCCAGTCCTTGCCTCCTTCGGCCACTTCGTCAAATTCCTTCTCAACGTTGGCCGTGAAGTTGAAGTCCAGTATCTCGGGGAAATATTCCAGCAGAAAGTCATTTACTACCGTGCCGATGTCGGTGGGCAGCAACTTTCCTTTCTCGGTTCCAACGGTTTCGGTGCGTGTCTCGTCTTTCAGGTTGTCCTGTTCCAGCGTAAGCACATTGAAGTGGCGCTGTTCGCCTTCTTTGTCTCCTTTGATTACGTACTCACGTTGTTGGATGGTACTGATGGTGGGAGCGTAGGTGGACGGACGTCCGATGCCAAGCTCCTCGAGTTTGTGTACCAGACTGGCCTCGGTGTAGCGTGCGGGTCGTTGCGTGAAGCGCTCGGTGGCTGTGAGCAACTGGCGTTCCAGCACCATGTCTTTTTCCAAGGGAGGCAGCAGTCCGGCTGTTTCGGTCTCTTCGGTGTCGTATGATTCGCGGTATACTTTGAGAAAACCTTCGAACCGGATCACCTCACCCGTAGCTACAAAGAGTTCTTCTTTGTTCGATATGCCGATGTTCACCGTGGTCTTTTCGAGCAACGCGTCAGCCATTTGACAGGCAAGCGTCCGTTTCCAGATCAGTTGGTACAGGCGGTTCTCTTGCGACGATCCCTCAATCTCGGTACGTCCCATATCGGTGGGACGTATGGCTTCGTGCGCCTCTTGTGCGCCTTTGGTCTTGGTGTGGTAATGACGCTGTTGTGCGTATGCTTCGCCCATCAGGTTTGTGATGACCGGGCCGCAGGCCTGTATGCAGTAGTCCGACAGGTTGACCGAGTCGGTACGCATGTACGTGATAAATCCCGATTCGTACAACCGTTGGGCTATCATCATGGTCTGTGATACCGAGAAACCCAGTTTGCGTGCCGCTTCCTGTTGCAGGGTGGATGTGGTGAACGGCGGTGCCGGCATGCGCTTTTGCGGGCGTGTGGCCACATCGTTGATGCGGAACGAAGCAGTCTTGCAACTTTCAAGGAAAGCCGCAGCCTCCTCTTTGGTCTTGAAGCGGCAGTTCAGTTCGGCTTTCAGCTCCACCTGTCCGTCTTTTCCGTCAGGCACGTTGAACAGGGCGATGACCCGGTAGGATGCTTCGCTTACGAAACGCTGTATTTCCCGTTCGCGCTCCACAATGAGGCGGACAGCCACGCTCTGCACGCGTCCGGCCGAAAGGGCCGGTTTCACCTTGCGCCACAATACGGGCGAGAGTTTGAAGCCCACAATGCGGTCGAGCACGCGGCGGGCCTGTTGTGCGTTGACCAGGTGTTGGTTGATGGCACGCGGGTTTTCGATGGCGGCCAGGATGGCCGGTTTGGTAATTTCGTGAAACACGATGCGCCGGGTACGTTCGGGGTCGAGGCCCAACACTTCGAACAAGTGCCACGAGATGGCTTCTCCTTCGCGGTCTTCATCGGATGCCAGCCATACGGTATCTGCCTTTTGGGCCTGCGAACGGAGTTCGTTGACCAATTTGATTTTCTCGGTCGGAATTTCGTACTCGGGTTCAAAAGTCTTTGTGTCGATGCTGAAATCCTTCTTCTTCAGGTCACGGATATGCCCGTAACTGGACAAGACTTTGAAGTCTTTTCCCAGGAAGTTTTCAATGGTTTTCGCTTTGGCGGGCGACTCGACAATTACCAGGTTCTTTTGCATAATAGCTGCTTACTTAGGTTGTACGGGGTGCAAAAGTAGGAAAAAAAGCCATTTGCACCTTATATATAGAAGATATTCTTTCGTTTTTTTCTTGAAAAAGCGGATATCTTCACGCTACAGGGCTGTTTGGGCGGATACGGACGGGGTTTCGGAGGCGATTGTCCCTATGGGCTTGTTGCAACGAGATGCCCAGTCCGTTGCAACAAGCCCATAGGGACGGAAACTTGAGTCCGGTTTGTCCGCTTTTCGGGCAAATAAGGGATGGCACATTGGGGGATGAGTGGCCTTGAAAGAAGTGTGCGGAAGGGGGCTGGTGACGTGTCTGATGCGGTCAAATACTTGAAAAAGAACGGGCGGCGTTCTTCCTGCGAATATTTACGCTTTTATTTGCAAGTCTCATTTTTTAGTTTTACCTTTGCCCAAAGAAGATAGCACGATAAAAGGATTCCGATGCGGACAACATTGGAATTCTTTCTATTTTTATGCTACCTAAGAGAACGATAAACACAAAAAACTCAAAAATAAGAAGGAGAAACGTTATGGCGTATATGTCACAAGAGGGCTACGATAAAATGGTAGCGCAACTGAAACACATGGAACAGATAGACCGTCCCGCCGCTTCAGCTGCCATAGCAGAAGCACGCGACAAAGGCGACCTTTCCGAAAATAGCGAGTATGATGCTGCGAAAGAGGCACAGGCAATGCTTGAAATGAAGATTAACAAATTGAAAAGCGCCATTGCCGACGCTAAAATTATAGATGCAAGTAAATTGAGCACCGACTCCGTACAGATTCTGTCAACCGTGGAGATGAAGAATGTGAAGACGGGCATGGTGATGAAATATACCATAGTAAGTGAGAGCGAGGCGAATTTGCGCGAAGGGAAAATCTCGTCGCAAACGCCTATCGCACAAGGCTTATTGGGCAAAAAGGTTGGCGATGTGGTAGACATTAAGATACCGCAGGGAACCGTACAGCTTGAAATTGTAAACATCAGTATTGATTAATTCAAAAGACAAGTAGAATGGCTTCCATTTTCAGTAAAATAGTTGCCGGGGACATACCCAGCTACAAGGTGGCCGAGGACGAGCGCTTTTATGCTTTTCTGGACATCAATCCTTTGGTGAAAGGGCATACACTGGTGATTCCCAAGCGGGAGGTGGATTACATCTTCGACTTGGAAGATGAGGAACTGGCCGCATTGCATGTGTTTGCCAAACGGGTGGCTCGTGCCATTCAGGCGGCGTTTCCCTGCCGCAAGGTGGGCGAGGCCGTGCTGGGACTTGAGGTGCCTCATGCGCACATCCATCTTGTGCCGATGAAACAGGAGGGAGACTTGAATTTTGCCAATCCTAAGTTAACATTGTCTGACGCAGAGTTCCGCGCCGTGGCCGAGGCCATTGCCGAGAAGTTCTGATAGCTTGTCACTAAAAAGCGAAGAAGCCGTTTCTGTTTGCATGGAAACGGCTTCTTCGTTTTATTTGAACAGGAAGAAACGATACCCTCCTGCCGGGATGTCCACTTCAAGGTGTGCGCGCTGTTGTTCGTCCAGCGAAATGTGGCGATAACGGCCTTCGTCTTGCGAAACCTGCGCTTTTTTGCGCAATCCGGTATAGTAAAGCGGAATGCGCAAGGTTTGTCTGATGGGCTTGGTGGTGGGATTGAAGACCATAAGCAGTCCTTTTTCGTCCAGCGAGGCGTTGGCGTGCAGGTAATAATCCAGCCCCCTACCGTCGGGGCGCCGCAGATGGATGATGTCCGATTCTAGGATGTCGCGGTGACGTTTATACCAGTCGACCATGGATTTCACCATGTTGCGTGTGGTGTCGGTATCGTACAGGCGGCGCCCTCTGTACACCGCTTGCACACCGGCTCCCAGGTTCGACGCCATGATGGTGCGGTAGTGATCCAGGTGTTCGCACAATGGCTCTATGGTGGCTGCTGCGCCGCCGCCGTGGTATTGGGTAAGGGGTACGTGCATCCAGCCCATTGACGGCGTCTTTTCCCAAGTTCCGTCGTAAATGTTCTGGCGCGTGTGGATAAGTTGCTGGGCGCGGGGCAACGACCAGTTCACCTCGCGGTAGCCCATACCTATTTTGTTGCCGCCCACCAGGAAGTAGTAGTCGGGAATGTTGAGGAAGATGCCTTGTCCTTTACACCATTTGTAAAAGTCGCTGATGATGCGCCACTGTACCCATTGCGAGTCGTCGCCACCCTTCTGAAGGGGTGGACGGGGTGTCATGTCGAAGTCGCCCGGATAGGAGCCATCGTGTTCGAAGACGGTTTGTCCGGTACGTGTCAGGAAGTCGGTCAGCGTATGCATGTACCATTGTCCCCACGGACTGGCCAAAGCAGGCATGACGCCGTGTGTGGGTTTCTGGCT
>CABSGW010000023.1 GCA_902477365.1 uncultured Prevotellaceae bacterium | reverse complement strand
CACACACACATTGTGCAACGCACCGGCATAACATTGATAGTTCTCTATGGCATAGGCATACGTATGGAACACATAAGGGTTCTTCGTCACAATACGCGACAGTTCGGTCACCCCCTGCATCAAATAATCATAGTCGGCATCGACACAGGCTATCATGTTTTTCCCTAACCGATCGCCCAACACATTCATCAAAGCCATCTTCTTTCCCTTGGCCAACGATGTTCTGGACGGGAGCATCACCTCAAAGTAACGCTCCTCGTTCTCAAACCGGTTAAGCAACGAACGCCAAAACCAAATATCATCATAACTCTCTACATAAGCCACGATCTTACGCCGTTTGGCACGCGACTGAAGCCGCTGTGCTGCCCCCAGGTAGGAAGAACTTAAATTTTCGGAAAGACGCTTAGGCATACGGCACGTACATTTATGGTTGGGTTATGTCGCTTACCTCAGTCACAGCGTCCAGCCATCCGTCCATAATCACAGCCGGCGAATGGGTGGTCAGGATAATCTGCACGCGGGGATTCAGACTACGGATCAGCCGGATCAGTTTTTGCTGCCACTCCACGTGCAAACTCACCTCTGGCTCGTCCATGAACAGCACGTAGGGTTGTCCGTCCTCAGCCAGCACAGTCAACAATATGACCAATATCTGCTTCTCGCCCGATGAGAGTAAATAAGGGGAAAGCACTTCATCGAATTGTAGAAACCGTATCTCATTGCTCTTACGGTCTATTTTTTTACCCGTATCGCTGAACAAGGCATCCACGGCATCCTGAAACCGGGTCTTGGCATCGGCCAATGATGCTGCCTGCTCACGCACTTCCGGGTCGGTACTGGTCAGCATCTCTATCATGCGGTTGGCCATGTTCACCTGATAGTCCAAATACCGTCGTTGCAACTGATAGAGCTGGAAATCCAACTCCGTAGCCACATGACCGTCCGATAATTTATCGAGCAAGTCACCATGAATCAAAGGTCTGTCCACGCTACGCACCACGTCAAAACGGATAAACGTTGCATCCGCCGGACTAAACTCCACACTCACACCCGGAACAGCCGAACCGGGAAGTTCACCGGGTTGTTTCAAACTCTGTACCAGTTTATTCAGAATGGTACTCTTTCCCACTCCGTTCACACCACTCAAAATATTCACATCCGGCTTCAGCGACCACACAATATGGTGACGTCCGCTCCAGAGACTCAATATCTCTATTCTTTTAATATAGTTTGCAGCTTTTGCCATGATATTACAATTTACGATTCGCCATACGGCAAATATAGTGCTTTCTATGGAAACGAATGAACATATATGCGCAAAAAAACGCAAGAACATCTCCCCTCCGAAACAGAAATCGTATCTTTGCAATCAAATAGCGGTAAACATCATGAAGCATCTCTTTCTCTCTTGCTTACTCTTGCTGTCGGGAAACTGTTTATTACAGGCACAGACACCTGACAGCCTGGCCCGGGAACAACAGCTGAATGTTCTTCGGGAAAGCGCCGATGACATCCTAAATCCTTACGGACCGCTCACCTCCATATTTTACATGCCGTTCGACCAGTTACTGGCACCGTGGAACACCGGCTGTGGCTTTCTGCGACAGACACCATCGGGACTGAGCGGTTCGCTAACGGCCTTTGCCACCCTTACATCCGGCGCATCATTCCCACGAGGAGTTGGCCTGGGACAAAGCGGAACATTGCTTTACACCGCACCGGTTAACAGCCGCCTCAGTTTCATGGCAGGTATACATACCGGCCACATGGATTGGGGAGGACGTTCCTACCGACAGGCGGAGGTAATGGGAATAGCCGCTTACCGGCTTAATGACGCTGTCACGCTGTTTGCTTACGGAACGAAGCGACTCGCTTCGGAAGATATGCCTGTTCCGTTCCCACAAGGCCTGAACAGATACAACGCAGCCTATTACCGGGATATAGATATACCCGAAGAACGGGCCGGAGGCAGTGTGCGTCTTCAAACGGGAACGCGTTCCTATATCCACATAGACGCCGAAGTAAGCCGCACCCCACAGGGAAAACAACAACCCAAAATAGGACTCGGTGGAAGTTTCCACATAGCCCCATAACACCCAATAAAACGCCTTATGCAACAGAACACAGCATGGAAAGCCCATCTGGCCATGTTTACGGCCTGTGCCGTTTGGGGTCTCATGTCGCCGATTGGTAAAGATGCCATGGCAGCCGGTATTTCCGGTTTTATGATGGTCACCTTCCGCATGACAGGTGCAGCCGTCTCTTTTTGGATCACCTCCTTGTTTACTAAACACGAGAAGGTATGCACACGCGATTTATGCCTCTTTTTCTTCGCGGCCCTGCTAGGTATCGTCTTCAACCAATGCTGCTTTACCATCGGACTCAGTCTTACGTCTCCCATCAATGCCAGTATTGTCACCACCACCATGCCGCTCATCACCATGCTGCTGGCTGCCATCTTCCTGCGCGAACCCATTACGGGTAAAAAAGTAATCGGCATATTGGCCGGTGCTTCCGGAGCGATACTCCTGATCAGAGGCAGCCTGAACCAAAGCGGTAACACGGGTAATTTGGCGGGAGACCTTTTATGCCTCACAGCACAGTGCAGCTTTGCCGTCTACCTCACACTGTTCAAACACTTGATTCAACGATATACGGTTGTCACTTGCATGAAATGGATGTTCACCTATGCCTCGCTTGTAGTCTTGCCATTCACCTATTCCGATTTTATATCCTTCAACTGGAGTTCTATTTCGCCACGTGTGTGGGGTGAAACAGCCTTTGTCGTTTTTGGTGCTACGTATATCGCTTATCTACTCGTCATCCGCGGGCAACAATATTTACGCCCCACCGTTGTGAGCATGTATACCTACGTGCAGCCGCTCGTGGCCTGTATTGTCAGCGTACTCGTCGGGCTGGGTGTTTTCGGATGGACACAAGGCATCGCCGTCGCCCTCATTTTTAGCGGTGTATGGCTCGTCACCCGTAGCAAAAGCCGAGCCGATCTGCTACGTGAGCAATCCACAAAGGAACAGGTTACATCATGAACAAAGCCATCACGTATCTACAACATCAACGCAGTCTTCTGCAACAGGAATATGCGTTTGAAAAAGAGACTTTCCGTCGCGAAACCGAGCTCAGAGGCATCGGTCGCTTGGTAAAACGCGGACAATGCTGGTATCCTGTTTCTTCCGGCCGCAACTACTACAATTCGCTTAACCAACTGGTCATCGAATTGTTCCGCACGGCAGATCAAGAGATTGAACACGTCTTTGAGTACGGAAAACCTGTCTGTTTTTTTACACAAGACGCGTCCGAACAGTTACACTACCTGCCTTTCACCGCAACCGTCAGTTACGTGGCGGACAACCAAATGGTTGTCGTCTTACCTCATCCCGAAGCGGTTACAACCCTTACTACCACCGACCGCTTCGGTGTACAGCTCTATTTTGACGAACACACCTACCGCCTGATGTTCGACGCCCTGGACAAAGTCATTTCGGCACAAGGGAACCGTTTGGCCGAGCTCCGCGACACTTTTCACGGAACCCGTCCGGCACACACGGCATCTCCCCTGCCAGTACGCCTTCCCTGGCTGAACCGCACGCAAGAACAGGCTGTCAACGAGGTACTGCGAGCCAAAGACGTTGCCATTGTTCACGGACCTCCCGGAACCGGAAAGACCACAACACTGGTCGAAGCCATCTATGAAGTGTTGCGCCGTGAGAGCCAGGTGTTGGTCTGCGCACAAAGCAATATGGCCGTAGACTGGATCTGCGGCAAACTGACAGAACGGGGAGTGCAGGTATTACGCATCGGTAATCCGACGCGCGTTACCGACTACATGCTGGAAGCCACTTACGAACGTCGGTTCGAAGCACACCCCGACTATTCCAAGCTATGGGCCATACGCCGCAACATCCGTCAACTTTATGCCCTTCCGGGTAAACAGCGTAACGATACATTCCATCAGAAAATAGCCCGTCTGCGCGATCATGCCAACGAACTGGAAATACGCATCCGCACCCAACTGATGAATGAAGCGCGCGTCATAGCCTGTACGCTTGCCGGAGCGGGCCACCACTTGCTCACAGGATACCGGTTTCACACCTTATTCATTGACGAGGCTGGGCAGGCATTGGAGGCCGCCTGTTGGATAGCCCTGCAAAAGGCCGACCGCATGATTCTGGCCGGTGACCATTGCCAGCTGCCACCTACCGTCAAATGCCTAGAAGCCTCCCGGGGAGGACTGGAACGCACACTGATGCAATCGCTGGCTCATAACAAGCCTCAAACCGTATCACTACTCACCACGCAATACCGCATGCACGAACAACTGATGCGTTTCTCCTCGGACTGGTTCTATCAAGGACGTGTCGAAAGTGCACCCGAAGTACGCCACCGGGGGATTCTTGATTTTGACACCCCGCTTACATGGATTGATACCGGCCTGGCTGACAGTCACGAAACATTTATAGGTGACAGCTACGGGCGCATCAATACCGCCGAAGCCACACAAACCGTTGAAACCCTACGCCACTACATCATCTCCATCGGTAAGCAGCGATTACTGGACGAACGTATCGACATTGGCGTCATCTCGCCCTACAAGGCACAAGTACAGCACCTGCGCCGACTGTTCCGTACCGACCCGTTTTTCAAACCCTTCCGCGAACTGTTGTCGGTAAACACCGTTGACGGTTTCCAAGGTCAGGAGCGGGACATCATACTCATCAGTCTGGTACGTGCCAACGAGCAGGGGCAGATAGGTTTCCTCTCAGACCTACGCCGCATGAACGTGGCCATAACCCGTGCCCGCATGAAGCTCTTTATTCTGGGAGACACCGCGACACTGACCCGCCACCCCTTCTATCAAAGGCTACACGCTTATGCCGAAGCGCTCAAACCCTACATCTGAAAAACCGATCCAACAAATAAAATTATTCACCTAAAACAACCTGTAACAATGAAGCACATCCTAATCGGCCTCTTGGCCTTCAGTTCCGTAGCCATGGCCTGCCGTCCTACCAACGAGACCACAAGCACGGCTCAACAAACCCATGTCGAAACCAGCCAATCACTGACCAGTTACAACGCCATAAGCATTACCGGAAGAGCTAAAGTCTACTATACCCAAAGCGACCAAGCCCCTTATTACGAACTGTCCAATCCCAATAACTGGAAAGAGATTCCTACCGTAGAAGTAAAAAACGGCGTGCTATGCATCGACTACAAACTAACGGGACGCAATAACATAGACGGACGCGAATTTCCTACCATCCACGTATACGGACCGGACTTCAGTCAGATAAAGCTGGACGGAAGCGGAGATTTTATTATGAATGACCTGCATTCCGACAACCACATGGACATAACGTTGAATGGCTCGGGCGACATCACATTCAACGAACTCTCCACCAAAGGAGATGTTCGCCTCACCCTAATAGGATCGGGCGACATTGACCTGAAACAAACGACGTGTAACCAATTCCACGCAACCTTACGCGGTTCGGGCGACATCGACCTGGAGCATGTGAAATGCGACCAACTTCATACCATCTTACGTGGATCGGGCGATATTAACATTGTCAGCATGGCATGTAGCACATTACACACCAGCCTGAACGGAAGCGGCGACATTAAATTGAGCACCATAACGGCTGAAAAGGTGGTTGCCAAACTAGACGGAAGCGGTGATGTGGAACTGAAAGGTAACTGCGAGCAGGCTGATCTGACCCTGAAAGGAACAGGTGATCTGGACGCCTTCAACCTACAAGCCAACCATGTAAGAGCAACTCAGAACAACGGTAGCGGCAGCCTGAAATGTCATGCGGTAAAAACCCTTCAGACCCAAGCCAATGGTTCGGAACGCATTCTCTATACAGGCAACCCCAAAGTGACGGCCACCGGCAAAGCACCGCACCGCAAATAAACAGACAACATACATCCAACACTCCTACGGTGTTGTCATAACGCACAGCCCAGTCCGTTGAAACGGACTGGGCTGTGCGTTATGACGAATTGGGCTTCTTGATAATTTCACTCCATCCCGAAGCGGTCCTGATACCTACCAATCAATATCTGGGATTTCCGGCTCTCACTCCACCAACTTGAGGATGGATTCACTCCTACTCCGGTTTACCCGGAAACTGTCATCCAGCAATCGAAGAGTCGTTTCATCCTGTCGCAGAAAATTTAAAACCTTCTGCGGGCTATCCGCTACCAGTTGCCACACGGTTGCATCGTTATCACCGTGCATCCCCCGCTGCGTAAACCTCCGGCCGGCATAAACCGTTTTTTCACCCATGCCGCTTCCTTGTTCCTGACGGTCCATCACAAGGGTAAACACGCCATCCCCACTATGTTCCCTGCTGCGTACTGCCAGCTCACCCCGGAACACATTTCCTGATGTATCGGCCAACAAACCGCGATACATACGCAGCTCCAACCGTCCTAAGGCCTGTGTATCGCCCACCTCCGTACCTCCCCCCGCCATTCCGGCCGAATATACTCCACGATAACAAACCGAAGCCGTATCCCACAACAATAAGACATCGGCCGTAGCACGTTCTCCGTCTACCTTAAAGCATCGTATATCTCCTTCAACCGTCCGGATGACCAGTTGTTCCCCTGTCCGGTCAATAATAACCCCTTTTACATTTGTTTCTGGTGACGTACATGCCACTGCCAGGCATACGCACGTAACCAGTACTCCTAAGATATTCCGCATCGTATTTCTGTTTGTCCGGGTAAATATAAAGAAAAATCATTACATAACCGATGTATGTACACATGTAACAACACGAAACAGCAAAAACAATCCGGAAAATAACGTCTTCCCCTTTTACTGTGATAACAATTGGGGGACATGTCGCAGACACATACAGCCTCTGTACAAGAAATGTAACAAGACGAAAAAGGAATAAGACGGTTTTGTAGCCGTTTTGAAATCGCACCATCCTACTTTTGCGGTCGAAATGAAACCCCGTCCCACCGGGTTGACCGCCTGACGGCGTCACCTCTGTCGGACAATTTATAAACATTAATACATTTATTCGATGAAAAAGTTTTTACATCAAATGATGTTGTTGCTGAGTTTGGGAGGCTGGTGCATGCAAGGCCATGCTGCATGGGACACCACCACCCGGTACACCCCACTTACCAAACCGACGGAAATAACCAACGGCATGTACGTGTACTTCCGCGATGTATGCAACAAACAGGCTTCCGAGAAAGTATTAGGTGCTGACTTCTCGTACAAGGACGAAGCGGTAAGCTCAAAGCACATTTTTAAAGTCGTTTTTGGAGAACAGAACGAATTTACAGGCGAACAGATGGTGTATCTGCAAAACGTGGAGAACCAAAAGTGGTTCAGCGGAACAGCCAGCGGATGGACCGTAGACAACCAAGAGGAATCAATGCCAATAACCCTTGGATACGCCAGCAAAACAACCGGATTTGAATTGCAAGGGTTCAGCGACAACCTGACCGGCGCAGAGTGGCTGGAACAAGGAGGCGACGAATCGCTGACCGATAACGAGATATTTCCTTCGGGCAAAGAACCGGTATGGAAATGGAGGAGCTACGAACTGGAAAAAAACGGTGGAGATGCTCTCACCCTTGGCATGTACAGCAGTAGCGAACGCGAAGAGATACGATGGATTTCGCACATTTGGGGATGGGACTCCTATGCATCGTGCCGCGTCAGTCAGGGAACAACCGCAACCAATCCGTGGTATGCATACGAGGCACTATATGTAGACGACCCCATCGGTGACTTGGAGTCACTGGTCAACAATTATACAACCGACTCGCACGCCTACATTTACAGAGCCGGTACAGATCCCGGTTGCATTGCTGATGAAACAGTAGTTACCACTTTCAACACCAAACTACAGGAAGCGGCAGACCTCTTGGCCGACAACTACTTTACAGACGAAACCAAGGCCCGGCAATTGGTGAGCGAACTGAAAGCTGCCCGTACAGCCATGGAGAATGCTCCCCGTGTTGAGATGCGCGAAGGCTTCTTCTACATCGTAAACGGCTTGTGGAACTTTGAAATCAAACAACAATTTGAAGTTGACGTTAACGGTGACGGAAACCCTATACAGGTGGGCAAGCTGAAAGCCATGTACGACGTGGAAAGCGGAGTCATGAAGTGGAACGACCTGTACGAAACAAAGAAGGACGAAAACGGTAAAGAGACCCTTGCCCCGAAGCGAAGCCGCTACTACCTGTTCAGTATCCGAAAGGCCAAAGAACCCGGATACTGGGTGGTACAAAACGTACAAACGGCACGTTATCTGAACGGAGGAGACCAGGCAACTTCGTTGTCGCAAAACAAGTTGCAGACCATTCAATATGCGGGTTCAGGTGTATTCTACCTGAATGACAAAGACGGTGGTTCAAGTGACCTATACCATGCCGGCGGACACTCGGACGGTGCGGGTACAAGCGGTAGCATGACTACCTGGAACGGTACACCTCCAACGGCTTCGAGCTGGCGTTTCCTGGAAATTACAGATCGTAATTTGCTGGACAGCATACGTGGAGAACTGGCACAAAACACCATTGAAAGTGCCCTGAAAACCGCCATAAGTCAAGCCAAAACGAATTATGAAAATGGATTCATCCCCTACATCACATCAAAAGACCAACTAAGTTGCAATGCACCCGACCCCTCAGAAGGGAAAGACCTCGGAGCGTTAATAGACAAGAATACCAATACCTATTTCCACTCTTCCTACCAGTCATCCGTCGCCCCGGACGAGGACCATTATCTGCAGGCCAAACTGCCCGAAGCCGTAAACCATATCGCCGTATCGTGGTACAAGAGAACCAGTAACCACGCCAACAGGCCCACACGTATCACGGTGATGGGATCGGTCAACGGTACGGACTGGACCGAAGCAACAGTGCTACCGGCCGAAGGAGATACACTTCCGTGGGGAGCAGCCACCCCTCAGTACCAGACAGAACTGGCTCTATCGGGCACATACAACTATCTGCGGTTTGTGGTGAATGAAACAACAAATGCATCCGGAACCAAATTATCGAATGCCACCACTCCTGACGCCTCAAGCGGGATGAATAACAAACATCCGTTTTTCACCTTCTCGGAGTTCCAACTCTACCCGGGATTGAACAGTGACGGAACGTTCCAATATCAAGCCCGTTCCATGGCCTACCGCGAAGATATGAAAGAGGCTTACATACGCCTGAAACAAGCCATTGAAGCCGCAGAAGGAAAAACCGGACATGCCACACAAGCCGATGTGGAAGCCATTGAGGAAGCCAATAAGGCATTTGATGCCATCTATCCCGACACAACGTTGCTGGACAACGTGATAGCTACGGCTGAAACGTATTATGACGAAGCGATCTATGCAGACGGAAGTGACTTGCTGGGTACCTACAATACCCCTTCGGTATACGAGGACCTGATGGTTGCCGTGACTGCCGCCAAGGAAGGATATGACAAAGCAACAGCGACCAGAGCCTTCATTGACGAGAAAACCTTATTGGTGCAACAGGCTATTGACCGGTTCATCGCCGACATAAACATGCCTAAAATGGACACCTGGTACCACATTATCAATGCTTACAACGGAGATGACCGTGAAACATCCAATCCATACGGTACATTGGTTTATGCCGGTGGAAAGAGCATAAAAGAAGGTATTGCATGGGGCGGTGACGTAGCGACCGAGGGATACAGCAATCCCGTCTATGTATGGCGTTTTGAAGATATGGGTAACCAAACCTTTGCTGTCCGTAACCTGGGTACGGGTTATTACCTGGGGGCTGACCGCGGAACTTCCGAACAATACCAGCTATCGGACACTGCCGTAGCCTTTAAATTTGCCTATATAGCCGGTGAACAATTATCCTTACAGGATGCTGCTTCTACAGGAGCATATCGCTTTATCCATGCTGCATCCAACAACCAAATTGTCAGTTGGAGCGCCTCAAAAGACAGCCCTTCAGCCTGGAGGTTCGAAGCTGTACGCCCGGATGAATTCACTGCTATTCAAAGTTTCCATACCGGAGGGATCAATATTTGCTGTACCCCTTATGTCACAGCCTCAAACGGAACTATTTCCACCATCTATGGAGATCCCGTTTCGGTTTATACCTTGGCTTCAGCCCAAACGGATGCCGCCGGAAAAGTAACCGAAATCACTCTGAATCCGATGGATATACCCGTTGGAGGCATCCTGGCCGGAACCCCGTTCATCATCACGGCTCCGGAAGAAGAGACCCTGGAGGGCATGGTGGAGATAGACTTTTCCATAGACATGGACGCCGCACTGTCAACCGAAGCTAAGACCGAAAACGGCCTGGTTGGAGTACTGACCTCTGTAGCATTGGACGCCGCCGGTTACGGTTACTTTTCGGGAAAGGACAAAGAGATAGCTGTTGGTAAAAAGGGAACAACCATTGACAGCCAATCAGGATATATTCACCCGAAACACATAACCAACACCGAAGCCGTGGAAGGCAGCCTCGTTGTTCGTGTGACAGGTGAAGGAGTACTTGACCAACTGCCTACAAACTCCATCCCAATAAACAAACATGTACGTGTAACGACACTGGACGGTACAACAATACGACACAACGTGAACCGTAACGATGCACTGAAAGGATTGCCTAAAGGCATTTACATTGTAGATGGGAAGAAAATATGGGTTAACTAAACAAAGGTCATAACCTTATCAAACCAGCGGGGCTACCGGAAATCCGGCAGCCCCGCTAGTTGTATGCTCGCACCATTACGCTTCTTCATCTATGGCGTAGTTCACGAAGTCGAGAAAGGGTTTCATGATACTGAAGATACGCACACTTTTGTCCAACCAGCATGCTTTGGCGAAAAAGGTGTCCGGCACGTTGTGCGAACACGAATAGTCTTTAGGACGTAGGTATTGCGGAAAAGGGAAGTCCTTGGGGAAACCTTGTGGCAACGTGCGCAAATGCTCCATACCTATTACCGGAAAATACGCTTGAAAATCGGGTGTTTCCACAATACCCCTGAACTCTTCCAACTCATCGACTATGGAACGGCGCACGGCACGCAGCACTTTGGTAGGCAAACAGTAAGCTCCACCGGCCAACATACAATTATCCGGCTCTAAATGCAGATAGTAGCCGCCCTGCAGCGCCTTCTTACCATGAGGTGCCAAATAAGCACCAAAATGTTGCTTATAAGGAGACTTGTCCACTGAAAAACGCGTATCACGGTAAAACCGATAAGTACAATCCTTCACTGTAAGACGGCCTACCGCCTCGTCTACTTGCGCCAACTGGGGAATTAAATCGGCCACCATCGACTCAAAAGCCGCACGTGCCTCGTCGTACAATTCGCGATGCGCATGAAACCACTCCCTGTTATTGTTTTGCGCGATACGGCGCAGAAAGCTTAGTGCCACTTCGGCACGGTTATCAAGTTTGCTCATGCGTACAAAAATACAGAAAAAGATGGATACGCAAACTGCATTCCATCTTTTTCTGCTCAAATACACATCGGTCGCTACAACACCTGATAGGGATCGCCCTTCAGTACAAATTCGGCAAAAGAGCCCTGTGAATACGCGGGTTGACCACCACCTATATACACTTTCACTTTACCGGCCTGTTCCATCCATTCCCCCGTCTCGGTAGTCAGGCACAGTTCGGCCGGAGACAACGTAAAGATGACCTGTTTAGACTCGCCAGCCTTGAGGTGGACGCGTTTGAAGCCTTTCAGACTCAACAGAGGCACTTGCTTGCCTTCGATCTGCGGATGCTGTACATAGCACTGAACCACTTCGTCGCCATCCCGTTTTCCTGTGTTGCAAACCGTTGTGGTGACCTGCATTTCCGTTCCTGTCCTAATCACCGAATCGCAAATGGCAGGAGAATAGGAGAACTGGGTATAGCTCAGTCCGAAGCCAAACGGATAGCGGGGTTCCCCCTTGAAATAACGATAGGTACGGTTCGCCATTGAATAGTCTTCAAAATCGGGCAAATCCTTATCACTCTTGTAGGTTGTGAGCGGCATACGTCCGGCCGGATTGTAATCGCCGAACAACACATCCACAATGGCATCGCCGGCAAACTCTCCGCCATACCAAGCTTGCAGAATGGCATCTGCGTACTGACTTTCCCACTCGAAGCTCATAACCGACCCCGACATGTTCACCACAATCAGCGGTTTACCGGTTTTCTTCAAGGCTTGCATCAGTTCGGTCTGTACGGCCGGCAATGCAATCGTTGTACGGTCGCCACCGGCAAAACTACCGTAACCGGCCGCTGTAGCATCGCATCCCTCACCTTCGTAATCGGCACTAATGCCACCTACGAAAATAATCACATCCGACTTTCCGGCTTCCTTGGCCACCTGAGCGAACGAAGGGAGACTGTCCGGTTTACTCACGATGCCTGTTCCAGGCAGATAAGAAATCTTGATCTTATCACCATAACGTTTCATCAGACTCTCATACGGAGTTATAACCTCTTCTGCGAAACCATTATAGTTACCCAACTGAGTATGTTCGTTGTGCGCATTAGGACCGACCAGTGCAATCCGTTTGATTTTGGAAGCACGAAGCGGCAATACCTGTTTTTTGTTCTTTAGGAGTACCATGGATTCGCGTGTCAGCCGAAGGGCATGCTCCTTATGTGCCTTGCAGGCTACCACCTCACGTCCTATCGAAGCATAGGGTACCCGATCGGCCGGATCGAACATACCGATCTTGAACAGAATGGTATAGAGGCGAGTAAGCGAAACGTTGATATCACGCTCTGTCAACACACCGTCTTTTACACCCTGCTCCAAGAGCTGATACAAATCGCCACACTCCAAATCGGTACCGGCCAGCAATGCATCGCTGGTAGCGGCCTCATTGTTGGCATGTGTCTTGTGTCCGCCGGCAAAGTCGTTGATTGCCCAACAGTCTGAAGTGACATAACCATCAAAACCCCACATACGCCGCAGAATGTTGACCAATAAAGGATCATTTCCGCAACAAGGTTCGCCGTTCAACCGATTGTAGGCACACATCACACCATGTACCTTTGCTTTCGTAACCAAGTCGTGGAAAGCAGGCAAATAGGTGTCCCATAAATCGTAAGCCGAAGTACGCGACTCAAAGGAGTGACGAGTTCCTTCAGGCCCACTATGAGCCGCAAAGTGTTTGGCACAAGCCACCGACTTCAAATAACGGGGATCGTCACCTTCAAGCCCGCGTACCATAGCCATACCTAACTGGGCTGTCAGATAAGGATCTTCACCATAGGTCTCATGTCCACGTCCCCATCGAGGGTCTCTGAAGATATTTACATTCGGCGTCCAGTAGGTCAGTCCCCGGTATCTCTTTCCCGTCTTTCCGTTTTTCAAATCCTCGTTAAACAGCGCACGTCCCTCCGAAGCTATCATATCTCCCATTGTCTGTATACCTGCATCGTTAAAGGTTGCAGCCAAACCGATAGGCTGAGGATACACGGTTACAAACTCAGAGGTACGAGCTACACCGTGCAAGGCTTCATTCCACCAGTCGTAAGCGGGTATTCCCAGCCGGGGAATGGCCGGAGAGTGATGCTTCATACACTGTACTTTCTCTTTCAATGTCATACGGGAGATAAGGTCTTTCACACGTTCCTCCAAGGGTAAATCCGGATTCCGAAACGGGAATTGTTCCGTAGTCTGGGCATGTCCGCCCAACGCCCAAGCTCCCATAAACAAGACAGCTAAAATCGTTTTCCTTTTCATAAGTCTTTAAAAAAATCAATATATTACTTCATTGAATAACTCTTGCTTCTGTTTATTTTCCCGTAAAACGGAACCAATTGAAATCGGCCACAGCATTTACTCCCTCCGGCTTGGTAGAGAAATGGAACAACGCAAAGCGGTTTGCCGTCCAAGGCAGTCCCAATCCCATATTCAACACATTGCCAAGAGGCATGTAATGAGAGCCGTCCAAGCTGTAATAGAAACGTGCAGTAAAGTCTTTATCGGTAACACGTGTCCGTAACCAGACCTTATCCCCCACCGTTCCTGGCGCCGTTTCTATGATCTTGCCATCGTTGCACATGACCAAACGACGCACGTCGCCCTCACAGTAAACGCCCACATAGGCATAAGGGAACTCGAAAATGCCCAATCCGGCGGCACAACCATCCCGCAAACCCGTTACATCCAGTTCTACCGATCCCTCGGAGGAGGGACCTTGAACACGTTGCGTCAACGTATTACGGGCCGACTTCAGATCAACAGCCATAGAAGCCTTCAAACGCATGTAACCGGGACGTTCCGTCAACGACCACCGCGTGTTGTCCGGGTTATGATTCCATTGCCATTGCAACCCCAATCGCTTGGACGAAAACTCATCGGTCGTAGCAGGCGATTGCACACGGCCTTTTCTGTTTACCGCAGGCTTGGGATAGGTAATCACGTCTTTTCCGTCACATCCCAACATCGGCCAACCGTCCACGTTACCGGTAACAAATGCGGAACACGGCCAATAGGACCTCTGTCCTGCATGATGATGAACCACCAATCACCGTTTTTCAGTTGTACCATACCGCCCTGATGTAACCCGTTCGGGGGATAAGAAGTTGCATCGTCTGCTATCAGCTTATGTTCATAAGGCCCATACAGACTATCCGACCGAAGACATATCTGCCACCCTTCCGTACCACCGGCCGGACACGTGATGTAGTACTTACCATTTATCTTATACATGTGAGCACCTTCCATGCCAAAGCCTCCACCCAACGTCTTACTGTCCTTAAAGCGCTTGTTCCATATTTCAATCGGCTTACCCTTTACCGAACGCACATCTGTGTTCAGTTCTGTCAGATACAACGTCCCTTGCCCATGTACCACGTATACCCGACCGTCATCATCGAAGAACAAACCCGGATCATACATATACTCCGGAAAGACGGTCCGTTTCCAAGGCCCTTCGGGTTTCTCAGCCTCACAGACCGAAAAATGCCCTTTCCCCGTTCCCCAGCCATAAGGCGTGCAGAACGCCACGTAGAACTTACCATTATGATGTTTCAAGGAAGCTGCCCACGAACCGTTCAAATAGAGTGTACCACCCTGCATATCGTAACGCGGGTCATCATCGTAACGCTCAACAGCATACCCCACCATACGCCAGTTGACCAAATCACGCGAAGTCGCGATTGGACATCCAGGCACATAGTGCATACTGGTAGACACCATATAAAAGTCATCGCCCACCCGTATAACATCGGGATCGGGCCAATCGCCCCACATCAACGGATTCGTAAACGTTCCATCGCCATTATCAGCATTCCAAACCTGCTGGGCCATACATACCGGAAAACCCGGTAAAAGGACAAATAATAAACTAATGATCCATCTCATAATCTACTCTCTTTAACGTAACTCCGAAGCATCTGGATAAGGTAACACTTCCACGGCACGCACCTGCGCCCCGTTTCCGGTCTGCCGCAACCCCATCACCAAAACATTCTTTTGTCCTTTTCCGAACCGCAGCCAACATTCAGGCAAAAAGAACTCACGCTGCGGGCCAGCTTCCCAATGACGACCGATATTGTGTCCGTTCAGCCACATGAATCCGTTTCCTGAGGCTAATATGCGTGCCATCCAAGGAACCCATACACCTGCTTCCTGCTGCGGCAACTCGAACTCCAGACGATACCAAGTGAATAAACCGTCAGGTGTTCCCTTAGGTTGAATACCATTTCCCTTACGTGGAACTTCACCCGTCGTATCCAACTCAACGATCTTCCACCCCTTCGTGGAGGTTGCAGGCTCTGTCCATTTCAGCTTGACCCCACCTACATCGGTAGCCACTTCCCACTCCAGCGGATGAGAAAGTGCAGACTGTGTCACCGACAAACCTGCACAGCGAATACCTGACAACTCTTCCATGGGAACATACCCGTGTCCGTGCCCTAAATTCTCGTACACAACAACCAGTTCGTTCTCTCCTTTCTTTAACAGCCCAGCCACATCAAACCGATTATCATACTCATCCGGCCGAATACGTTCAAAGCAATTACGCGTTGTCCAACTCTGCGCATCAGCCCTATCTGGGAACAGGCGGCGGGCAGGCACACCATTCACCGTAACGGACACGATATCACGTGTAAACATATTAAAGAGTAAATACCGTTCGTTCTCAGCTTGGTCTGCAGTCAGTTTTACACGGCTACGATATAGACTATACCGGAAATCGTTCACATTCAAGTCGGGTAAAGAAACCAAACTGGGCAACAGATGCCAATCAGCTTTCTCCACCGGATCTTCTGCACGGAGTGCCGTCGCAATGCGTACCGATGCCGGCAAATGCGCCGCGCGCTTTATGGCCGGCTGCTCCTTGGGCCACCATGTTCCTTCTTCCGCTTGCTTGCCCGAAGGTATAACCAATACCGACGAACCCAGTGCCGGAAGCTGATACCGTACCGTAATAGGAGCGGAAGAAACAGAATCAGCACCGCCTCCGGCTTCAATCAACACTTTCTCACCGTGCTGGTTGATGTTATAAATAGGTTGCATGGGACGGTTCAACTGTCCCGGTGTCAAGGTCACGACACCCTCCACCCCGTTCTTTGCATCCGTATTATGCAAAAAGACAAAACGCGTACCGTCCAAAGCCACACGCACACCACCGAACAAGCCCTTAGGCGCTTGCAACAAATTGCACGGACCGCCCTGTGAACGTAGCAACTGTGTACCATAAACGCGCAAGAAGTCACCAATAGCTTTTGCTTCCTGATACTTGGCACCCACCGCACCACTTTCACGAATCGCGGCATTATAGTCGTAACTGGTCGTCATGCCACGTGCTCCCCATCCGGCAAAATGTGTACCACCGAAGAACATGTAGTAGTTGAGACCTGTACCACCACCCAGCAAGGTCATCAACCCGATGGCCTTAAAATGGCGTGCGTCCGAATAATGATCTTCGCTCAAACCACCTGTTACCAACGAGAACCATCCTCCTTGCAACTCCGTCACGAACCCCGGAGCATCAGGTTGCGCATTACGAAACGAAGCCATACGGATGGC
>CABSGW010000022.1 GCA_902477365.1 uncultured Prevotellaceae bacterium | reverse complement strand
AAGTGGATATAAGGAGAGGGAAAAACGGCGGCTACTTCCTTCAGTATGTCGCGAGAGAGGGTGTACACGGCAGGATTGTCGGCACAAAGCATCACGTTGGTGGTTTTATCGGTGATGGTTTCGCCACGGCGGTTGCTGCAAGCCAGCTCGGGATGAACGCTAAGCAGCGAAGCCGTGTGGCCGGGAATGTCAAATTCAGGAATGAGCTGTACATTGCGTTCGGCGGCGTAGCGCACCAGATCTTTCAGTTCCTCTTGGGTATAAAACGGGCCGTTCTTGGTCAGCTCGGGATGTTGCCTTATTTCCATACGCCACCCTTGGTCGTCGGTCAAATGGAGCTGAAGGACGTTGTACTTGAAGCGCACCATTTGGTCGATATAAAACTTGACATCGTTGATCGGAAGAAAATGACGGGCCGGATCGAGCATGAGCGAACGGTAGGCAAAACGGGGCGTATCGTCAATAAGCACAGGGGCTATGCGTCCGCTACGGGTGCGCACCACATCGCCCTGGAGCAATTGGTCGAGCGTCATCACGCCATAGAGCAACGCGCCCTCGGTAGCACCCTGAATGAGCAGTTCCTTGTCCTTGACCTGTAAACGGTAATGTTCCGGCCCCTGCATGGACGGATCAAGAACCAACCGGATGTTTGACTTGCCTTTTGTTGCGGTAGGGGCAACATTCATGTGCCGTTGTAACACTTCAAGCAGACGGCGCTCCACAAACGAACCTTTGGGTAAATCGCTCTGCACACCAGTTGTGCCCGAAACCACAAAATCTTTCTTTCCGGTTTGCAGTTCGATGTGGTTCGGCATGGGGATGAGTGCCGACAAATTCTCCTGTGCACCGAGGCCGGTGCAACAAAACAACAGAACAAGCCCCGAAATAAACTTCATTTTCTTCATTGAATCACTCCTTTTAAAAAACAAATAGGTCACAAAACCTCTAGAATAAGCAAATATAGTAAAAATAAGACAACAACCAAGCTTTTAGGACAAAAGAAAAGGCTTTTACCCGATCATAAGATCATCCATCTAAAAAAGGATTCTTTCCATTGTGCGGTAACGGTATCCTATTTTACTTTGCAAGAAAACAAGGAATTAATAATCACTTTAATCAGAAACTGGAAGATGAAAATTAGAACATGGTGGTTGCTAAGTTGCCTCTGTGGCATAGTAGCCTGTCAAGCACCCGCCGACCAGTGTCCGGTGACGGCTTCGGACAGCGACCTGGAGTTTTCGGGACTGGCAAAAAGTTGGGACGAAGGAATGCCGCTGGGGAACGCCGTTGTGGGCGCGCTGGTGTGGCAAAAGGATTCGGTATTGCGTATGTCGCTGGACCGTACCGATTTGTGGGATTTGCGCCCAAGCGACAGCATTGCCGGTGCGAATAACCGCTTTGCGTGGGTAAAGGAACACATCCGGTCGGGAAATTACCGTCCGGTTCAGGCCAAATTTGACGATCCGTACAACGTGAGTCCGGCACCCTCGAAAATACCGGGTGCAGCGTTGGAATTTACCCTGTCGGGCATGGGCGAGCCGGCAAACGTACACCTCTACCTGAAAAATGCGCTTTGTGAGGCAACCTGGGCCAACGGGACAACCTTGCAAACCTTTGTCCATGCCACACGTCCGGTAGGATGGTTCGTGTTCAAGAACCTGCAAACGGACATCACACCGGTACTGACGCCACCCGTATACAACCAAGCCGGAAGCGGCATAGACGACGGAACGCATGCCGGACAGGACCTGGAACGATTGGGATACGAACAAGGCAGCATCACCGAAAAGGAGGGATGCAAGGTGTATCACCAAAAGGGATGGGGAGACTTTCACTATGACGTAGCGGTATGTTGGAAACGAAAGGGTGATGTGTTATATGGTACGTGGAGCGTGACCTCGTCACTGACAAGCGATGAAGCCGAGATAGAGGCGAAAGAGGCTTTGCAGCGTGGACTGAAAAAAGATTTCCAAGCACACATGGCCTACTGGGACGCATATTGGGAACAATCGTCGATCTCGCTTCCGGACACCCTACTCCAAAAACAATATGACAATGAAATGTATAAATTCGCATCGGCTACACGCGAACATTCCAGTCCCATCTCGCTGCAAGCGGTATGGACGGCCGATAACGGTAAACTGCCGCCTTGGAAAGGGGACTATCACCACGACCTGAACACGCAACTGAGTTACTGGCCGGCCTATATAGGGAATCACCTGACAGAGGGGTTGGGTTACCTGAACACCTTATGGGAGCAACGCGATGTGTACAAGGCATATACCCGCCAATATTTTGAGACGGAAGGAATGAACATACCGGGAGTAGCCACACTAACCGGAGAACCGATGGGGGGATGGATACAATATTCCATGTCGCAGACTATCGGGGCATGGCTGGCACAACACTTTTACCTGCATTGGAAATATTCGGCAGACCGTACATTCCTGAGGGAACGGGCTTATCCTTTTATCAAGGATGTAGCCATCTTCCTGGAACAAATATCCCAAGTTGACGAACAGGGAGTGAGGCGCTTGGAATTCAGTTCAAGTCCTGAGATCTTCGACAACTCCTTGCAGGCCTGGTTTAAAGAGATGACGAATTATGATTTGGCACTGATGCATTTCCTGTTCAAAGCTGCTGCAGAATTGGCTGACGAGCTGAACTTAACCGAAGAATCAACGCATTGGGCTGAGCTGAAAGCACAACTCCCCGACTTTGACTTGGACGAAACAGGATGTCTGACATTTGCCAAGGGTTTCCCTTATCAGGGTTCTCATCGTCACTTCTCACATGCAATGGCTTTCCACCCGCTAGGCCTGATTGACTGGAGTGATGGAGAGGAGTCGCGACGTATTATCCGTGCCGTACTGAAAAAACTGGAAGAAGGCGGCCCTGACTGGTGGTGTGGGTACTCGTATTCTTGGTTCGGCAACATGAAAGCACGCGCCATGGACGGCGAAGGTGCCGCAGAGGCCTTAAGAACCTTTGCCCAGTGCTTCTGTCTGCCTAACACATTCCATGCAAACGGTGACCAAACCAAATCGGGAAAATCGAACTTTACGTACCGTCCTTTTACACTGGAAGGAAACTTTGCCTTTGCAGCCGGCATTCAGGAAATGCTATTACAAAGCCATACGGGAGTCATAAAAGTATTCCCAGCCATTCCTAACAGTTGGAAGGATGTATCATTCGAAAAATTACGGGCTATGGGAGGTTTTCTCGTTTCAGCCAAACAAGAGAATGGAACGATTACCAGCGTAAAGGTGTATTCGGAAAAAGGAGGTAAACTGACCATTGCACTTCCTGACACATTGACAACGGAAATCCCTGCCAATAAATGGATAGAACTTAAGAAATAACTTATGAGCGATGAAAAAAATTTATGCTTTATTAGTTGTTTTATTAGCGTGGACCGCAGTGAACGCGCAAAAGGCTTTGCCCGAATTTTCCACAATCGATGCACCCAAATGGTACTTCGTACAATTCGCCAAAGGCGGTCACGTGCTGCTCGACAATGGCTTAAACAAAGATCTAATAGTTGCCGACCGCACAGGCGCAGACGCACAGCAATGGCAATTTATTGGAACGAAAGAAGGATTCTACATGCGTAGTAAAGCAGGCCATTGGCTCGGCTTTAAAAATAACTATTATTATTCCATCACGGAGCCTCTTAAAGTTCAAATGACAGTTCTGGAAACTTCTACCGAAGGAGGACATTGGGAGCTTAAACGTGTAGGACAAAACTACTGCATGAATCAGAGCATGAGCACGAACGCTGGCGCACGGCTTAGCGAATGGGTTGCCGGCGACGGAAGTAATGCCTTGAAGTTCTTACCGGCGAGCGTTGACTTGCCAACCTTTTCCGACAATCAGAATGAAACATGGTATTTCATCAAGACGAATAGAGGCGAGAATAATTATTGGAACGATATGGCCTTGAACGGTTGTATCACCCCTTCTGCTCCTGAGCCCGTAGAGGGGCAATTGTGGAAACTTGTCGGTACAAAAGACAATTTCCAGTTCATTAATAAGCACGGCCGTTACGCCGTTGTAAGCAATGTGGGTGAAGATACGCCAAAGGGCCATAATCCAACACCCATTCGTTCTTCCTCTACGCCTTACACTGCCGGCTTTTCTCTTGTTAATAGCGGAGCTTCCACCGCCCCAGGATGGGAAATTCACCCCAACAATCGTGACGGCTATTTCGCCCTTTGGGGCGGTCCCGGCGGTACAACTATCGGAATCTGGAACGCCAATGATCCCAACAACCCCGTAACCTTTATCGAGCCGGATAAGATGACTTATCCCGACTATAAGTCAACAGGTATCGAGGGTTATGTACCCGAAAACAAACTCACGCTTTGGTATGACCAGCCGGCCACCACGGCGCCGCTCTACTCCGGCGGTAACGGCTACTCTAATTGGATGGAATATTCCCTACCTATCGGTGACGGCCAGTTCGGCGCTAGCCTTTTCGGTGGGCTCGAAAAAGATGAAATCCAATTCAATGATAAAGCTCTCTGGAGCGGCACCAACACCGCCATTACGGAGGCAGAGCAGGGCTACTATGAGAATTTCGGATCCGTCTATGCCGAAGATCTCAGCGGTCTGTTCGGTTATACCTCTGATAAGGCCGCTAAGGACTACTACCGTCAGCTCGACCTCACCACTGCTGTCGGTAAGGTTTCTTTCAAAAGCCCCGATGGTTCCGTTACCTACACGCGCGAATACATCTCTTCCAATCCCGCCCGCGTGGTAGTGGCCCGTTATTCGGCCAGCGAGAGTGGCAAGCTCAACCTACGCTTTACGCTCGCCAGCAGTAAAACACTCAAGGCCGCTACGATCTACACTGATGGCAACGCTACCTTTAGCGGCAAACTCGACCTTGTAAGCTACAACGCTCGCATGAAAGTTATCCCTACTGGTGGCGAAATGACTACCGACAACAGCGGTATCACTGTGCGCGATGCCGACGAAGTACTCGTCGTATTGGGCGGCGACACCGACTTCGATCCAACGCAAGCCACCTATGTGTCGAATACTGCCGCCTTAGCCAGAAAAGTAGAGACACGCGTCAATGCCGCCACCGACCAATCGTGGGCCGAACTCTACGTCGCTCATTTGGCCGACCACAAGGCTTTCTTCGACCGCACAGACCTCGATCTCGAAGGAACGGTAAACAATATGCCCACCGACCGCCTTATAGATACTTACAACCAAGGCGAAGGCGCCAATGCCCGTATGCTCGAACAACTTTACTTTGCTTACGGTCGTTATCTCGCCATCGGATCTTCGCGTGGAGTAGACCTTCCGTCAAATCTTCAGGGTATTTGGAACAACATCGAGAAGGCCAGTTGGCACTCCGATATTCACGCTAACATCAACGTGCAGATGAACTATTGGCCCGTCGAGCCTACCAATCTTAGCGAAATGCACTTGCCATTCCTCAATTATATCATCAACATGGCCGATAGCAAGGAGTGGAAAACCTATGCTAATAATAGTGGCCAAAAACGTGGCTGGACTTGCTACACCGACAACAATATCTTCGGCGGTACGGGCGGTTTCATGAAAAATTACGTCGTGGCCAACGCCTGGTATTGCTCCCACCTGTGGCAACACTATCGCTACACCCTCGACAAGGACTTTCTTAAACGTGCCTTCCCCACGATGCTCTCTGCCTGTCAATTCTGGATGGATCGCTTAGTGAAAGCTGCCGATGGCACTTACGAAGCACCCAACGAATATTCTCCCGAACAAGGCCCCGATGCCGAGAATGCCACGGCGCATGCACAGCAACTCGTGTATGAGCTCTTCGACAATACACTCAACACGATAAAAATTTTGGGCGATGAGGCTAACATTTCTGCCGAAGATCTTGATAAACTCCAGGACCGTTTTGCCAACCTCGACAAAGGCCTTGCTATCGAGACCTATACGGGGCAGTGGGGCGCCGATAAAAACGGTGTGAAAACTGGTAGCAAGATTCTCCGCGAATGGAAGTACAGCAACTATACGGCCGGCGCCGACGGCCACCGCCACATGTCGCATCTGATGTGCCTCTACCCTTTCAGCCAGGTAAAGGCCGGCTCTGCCCTCTACAATGCCGCCATTAATTCCTTGAAGTTGCGTGGCGATGGCGCCACCGGTTGGTCTATGGGCTGGAAGATAAACCTTTGGGCCCGCGCAAAGGATGGTGACCACACGCATACGATTCTGAAAAACGCCTTGCGTCATGCCAAGGGTGGCTCCGGCGTGTTCTACAATCTGTATGATTCTCACGCACCATTCCAAATAGACGGAAACTTCGGTGCCTGTGCCGGAATGGCAGAGATGCTTATGCAAAGTCACACGGACTCTATTGAAATTCTTCCGGCCCTACCTTCTGCCTGGAGTGCCGGTAAGGTGAGCGGCCTGAAGGCTATCGGTGACTTTACGGTGGACGTTGAGTGGAAGGCTGGCAAGCCTGTCCGCGTAAAAGTAGTAAACAACCAGGGTCAGCCAGGCTTTGTGAAATATCCGTACATACACGAAGCCATGTGTACCGTTAACGGCGAAGAAGTTGTAGGTAGCTGCCTCGGCACGGACGTGGCCGTTCTCAAAGCCAAGAAAGGCGCCGTAACTATTTTCGATTTCACCCGTAACCCGACAAGTGTTAAACAAATCGCCACAACCGATTCTCTCACGCTTTCGGTAAAGGGTCGCACGATTATTTTGAGCGGCGCTGATGTAAAGTCCGTTAAAGTGCTCGACTTAGATGGTCACGTGGTTCAGCAGACTAATCAAGCTACTTTCTCCGTAGATACCGCAGTCGGCAAAGTAGTCATTGTGGAAGCTATCGCTAAGGACGGACAAAAGAGTGTGTTCAAGGTAGCTCTTCAATAAACAAGATTAAATATTAGCAATCGAGTAGGAGGTAAAGACTAATCCGCAGGTATTTATCTCCTACTTTCGTATTTACAGACCTCACGCACCACCGTACGTCTCATTCGGTATACGATGGTTCTTATTTTGAGCTATTGCTGTCCGATAAAAGTTTTTGAGGTATGAATAAATGTTGTCCGATAAATCGAATCGAAAAACCACAAAACAACGATTCTATGAACATCTAAAAGCACTACCCAAAACATATAACTGGCTTCTCTCAAGCCATAATACAAAGCACCTTTCCATTAAAAGATACAAAAAAGAGATTGCCCTTGATGGACAATCTCTTTTATAACTATTGAAAACAGTTTTATTCAGCTTTCGCA
This sequence comes from uncultured Prevotellaceae bacterium, assembly GCA_902477365.1. Classification (GTDB taxonomy): domain Bacteria; phylum Bacteroidota; class Bacteroidia; order Bacteroidales; family Bacteroidaceae; genus Alloprevotella. The sequence goes on along the minus strand of CABSGW010000022.1, from coordinate 10,072 downwards.
GTTTCTTCAACCTGTGCCTCTTCTGCAACTTCTGTTGCAGCCGTAGCCTCTGCAGTATTCTTTTTAGAACGACGTGTACGAGTAGCTTTCTTCTTCACTGTCTTAGCCATGTTTTCATCATAGTCAACAAGTTCGATAAAGCACATTGCACTAGCGTCATCTTGACGAATACCCGTCTTTATAATACGAGTATAACCACCCGGACGGTCTGCCACTTTTACAGAAATCTCTTTGAACAACTCGGTTACAGCATATTTATCTTTCAAATAGCTGAACACTACACGACGAGAGTTTGTCGTATCAAGCTTAGACTTTGTAATCAGAGGCTCAACATACTTCTTTAAAGCTTTGGCCTTCGCAACAGTCGTAGTGATTCTTTTGTGCATAATCAAAGAGCAAGCCATATTGGAAAGCATCGCTGCTCTATGAGATGCAGTACGACTCAGGTGATTGAATTTTTTATTATGTCTCATGTTTGTTTATTCTTTGTCTAATTTATACTTAGAGATATCGGTTCCAAACGATAGATTCAGACCCTCGAGCAAATCATCAAGCTCCGTGAGCGATTTCTTACCGAAGTTACGGAATTTCAAAAGATCCGTCTTATTAAATTGCACTAAGTCTCCTAACGTTTCGACATCGGCAGCTTTCAGACAATTAAGTGCACGAACCGAAAGATCCATATCTACTAATTTTGTCTTAAGCAATTGACGCATGTGAAGTACTTCTTCGTCAAACTCCTCATTGCCGTCTGCATCAGAATTTTCAAGTGTAATTTTCTCATCAGAGAAGAGCATAAAGTGATAAATAAGCACTTTAGCAGCTTCTTTCAAAGCATCCTTCGGGTGAATGGAACCGTCCGTTGTGATTTCAATGATCAACTTCTCGTAGTCAGTTTTCTGCTCTACGCGGAAATTGTCAACGACATATTTCACATTACGGATAGGGGTGTAAATAGAATCAATCGGAATTACGTTAACACCGGTACAGAACTCACGGTTTTCCTCTGCAGGAACGTAGCCACGACCTTTGTTTATCGTAAGATCGATTTTCATCGAAGCTTTGGAATCTAAATGGCAAATCACTAAGTCAGGATTTAACACTTCAAATCCAGTAAGATACTTGCCTATATCACCGGCTTTAAATTCCGTAGAATTCTCGACTGTGATACTAACTTTCTCGTTCTCGAATTCTTCTACTACTTGTTTGAAGCGCACCTGCTTCAAATTCAAGATTATATTGGTAACATCCTCTCTTACTCCTGGTACGGAAGAAAACTCGTGCTCAACACCTTCAATCTGAATGGTATTGATCGCAAAGCCTTCCAAAGAAGAAAGAAGGATACGACGTAAGGCATTGCCTACGGTCGTGCCGAAGCCCGGCTCCAAAGGACGAAATTCAAATTTTCCGAACTTTGGATCGTTTTCCAACATAATAACTTTGTCAGGTTTTTGAAATGCTAATATCGCCATGAACTTAATTATTATTTAGAGTACAACTCAACGATCAACTGTTCCTTAATATTCTCAGGAATGTCAGCACGTTCCGGTTTATGCAAAAGCTTACCAGACTTTGTACTTTCATCCCACTCCAGCCAAGGATATTTGCTGTGATTGAAACCAGCCAATGCATCGACAATAGCCTCCAATGACTTAGATTTCTCGCGAACAGCTATAATTTGACCAGGTTTTACAGAATAAGAAGGAATGTTCACGACTGCACCATCAACTGTAATATGTTTGTGACTTACCAATTGACGAGCTGCAGCACGTGTCGGAGCAATACCTAAACGATAAACTACGTTGTCAAGGCGTGATTCAAGATTCTGCAACAAGATCTCACCGGTAATACCAGCAGCACTTGCAGCTTTCTCGAACATGTTACGGAACTGTTTCTCCAACACACCGTATGTGTATTTAGCTTTCTGCTTCTCAGCCAACATGACACCGTACTCAGAAGTCTTGCGACGACGAGAATTACCGTGTTGACCGGGAGGGAAATTTCTTTTAGATAATACTTTATCTGCGCCAAAAATTGCTTCACCGAATTTACGGGCAATACGTGATTTGGGTCCAGTATATCTTGCCATATTTTTTTATCCTTTTTTGTAATTAACAGACTATACTCTTCTTCTCTTAGGAGGACGACATCCATTGTGTGGCAGCGGAGTAACATCTACAATTTCGGTTACTTCAATACCTGCACCATGTATTGTACGGATAGCAGACTCACGACCGTTACCAGGACCTTTCACATATGCTTTTACTTTACGTAGACCGAGATCAAATGCAATCTTAGTACAATCCTGAGCAGCCATTTGAGCTGCATACGGAGTATTCTTCTTGGAGCCACGGAAGCCCATCTTACCGGCAGAAGACCAAGAGATGATCTGGCCCTCGCTATTAGCCAAAGATACGATGATATTGTTGAAAGAACTATGAACATGCAATTGTCCCATAGCATCAACTTTCACATTTCTCTTTTTTGCTGCGACTGTTTTCTTTGCCATATCTAATTATTATTTAGTAGCTTTTTTCTTATTAGCAACAGTTTTCTTCTTTCCTTTACGTGTACGAGCATTGTTCTTTGTGCTCTGTCCGCGCAATGGAAGACCAATACGATGACGTACACCACGATAGCAACCAATGTCCATCAAACGTTTGATGTTCAACTGGATTTCGGAACGAAGATCACCTTCAACTTTATATTCTGCGCCGATAATTTCACGAATCTTAGCAGCCTGGTCATCCGTCCAGTCCTTTACCTTGATATCTTTGTCGACACCAGCCTTATCCAAAATCTTTGCCGAGCTACTGCGACCTATTCCGTAAACATAGGTCAAAGCGATCTCACCTCTTTTGTTTTGAGGCAAGTCTACACCAACAATTCTTATTGCCATATATATTTTATTTTTTATTCAAACGAATCAACCCTGACGCATTTTGAACTTGGGGTTCTTTTTATTAATAACATATAAGCGTCCCTTACGACGAACTATTTTGCACTCAGGCGTACGCTTCTTTAAAGATGCTCTTGTTTTCATATCTTATTTTTTTATTTATATCTAAACACAATACGCCCCTTTGACAAATCATAAGGGCTCATTTCGACTTTTACCTTATCACCGGGAAGAATTTTGATATAGTGCATACGCATCTTCCCTGATATATGAGCCGTAATCTCATGACCATTTTCAAGCTCAACTCGAAACATGGCATTCGAAAGGGCTTCGACAATGATACCGTCTTGTTCGATTGCTGATTGTTTAGCCATATTTAATATTGTTTTCCTTCTATATTTTCTATTTCTTCAAACGAGGATAGGATATCAGCCTTTCCATCATGAATGGCTATTGTATGTTCAAAATGAGCTGCCATTTGACCATCAACCGTTGTGATAGTCCATTTATCAGGCATCATCTGAACATCGCGTTTCCCCAATGTTATCATGGGTTCTATCGCTATACATAATCCATTCTTTATTTGAGGACCATTTCCACGACGCCCATAATTAGGCACCTGAGGATCTTCGTGCATTTTTTTACCAATGCCATGTCCTACAAATTCTCGAACTACTCCATAACCATTTTCCTCACAATGAGTCTGAATAGCATAACCTACATCTCCAATTCTTTTACCACTAATAGCTTCTTGAATACCCAAGTAAAGAGATTCCTTTGTCACCTTCAACAACTGACGTGTTTTAGGATCAACTTCTCCTACACAAAAAGTATAACAAGAGTCACCATTAAAGCCATTCAACAGCGTACCACAGTCGACAGAGACAATATCGCCCTCTTTCAAAGGTACATCCGTTGGAATTCCATGTACAACCACATCATTCACAGAAGTACATATCGAAGCCGGAAATGCTGGACCGTAAGGATTTGGAAATCCCTTAAAAGTTGGAATTGCCCCATTATCTCTAATAAACTCCTCTGCCAAACGATCCAATTGAAGCGTCGTGACACCTGGCTTAATCACCTTCGCAATCTCAACAAGTGTCTTACTAACCAAAAGATTAGCCGCCCGCATCAATTCTATTTCATCACTCGTCTTGAGAAATATCATATACTCTATTAATAAGCTGAAACATTACCCGAACGTGTACGAACACGTCCAGAGTTCAACAATCCATCATAGTGTCTTACCAATAAATGACTCTCAACTTGCTGCAGTGTATCTAATACAACACCAACAAGAATAAGCAAAGACGTTCCACCAAAAAATTGTGCAAACTCTTGTCTTACCCCGAAGAATCCTGCAAAAGCAGGCATGATGGCAATGAGAGCAATAAACAAAGAACCCGGAAGTGTAATACGAGACATTACATTATCCAAATAATCTGCAGTGCTCTTACCCGGTTTAATACCTGGGATAAAACCATTATTACGTTTCATATCTTCAGCCATCTGAACAGGGTTCATTGTAATAGCTGTATAGAAATATGTAAATGCAACAATGAGAATTACAAATACCACATTATATAAGGCGCTACCTGAGTTTTGGAATTGTTGTACAACCCAACTACCTTCAGGATCTCCATAACGACCAAATGTCAACGGAATAAACATAATAGCCTGCGCAAAAATAATAGGCATCACATTAGCCGCAAATAACTTCAATGGAATATACTGACGAGCTCCTCCATATTGTTTATCTCCAACTACACGTTTTGCATATTGCACAGGAACCTTACGCGTTCCTCGAACCAATAATATAGCTCCTGCAATCACTAATACGAGTGCAATTATCTCAAATAAAAATTTGATCAAACCACCAGCTCCTGGACTAGATAATGTAGAAACGAATTCTTGAGTCAAAGACTGAGGTAAACGGGCTATAATACCAACCATGATAATCAAGGAGATACCATTACCCAATCCTTTATCTGTAATACGTTCACCCAGCCACAAAATAAACATGCTACCTGCAGCTAAAATAAACGTTGACGAGATCATAAACCAAGTCAAATTCAATGAAGGGCTCAATGCCATAGGAGCCTGAGCTTTCAAGTTAATCAGATAGGTTGGTGCCTGAAATAACAAAATGGCAATCGTCAAATACCGTGTATACTGGTTAATCTTACGACGTCCACTTTCTCCTTCACGCTGCATCTTCTGGAAGTAAGGCACAGCTACTGCCAACAACTGAATCACAATGGATGCAGAAATATATGGCATAATTCCTAATGCAAAAATCGATGCATTAGAAAAAGCACCTCCCGAGAACATATTCAACAGAGACATCAAACCGTCCTTAGTCTGCTCGTGCAACTGTCGCAAAGCATTCGAATCGATTCCTGGCAATACAACATAAGAACCGAAACGATAAATTGCAACGAACAGGAGAGTAATGAGGATTCGTGTTTTCAAATCCTCAATTCTCCATATGTTCTTTAAGGTCTCAACTAGCTTCTTCATTGAAATTAGAGTTTAGTTGCGCTACCACCAACAGCTTCAATTGCTGCTATAGCTGATTTTGAGAACGCATTTGCCTCTACATCAACCTTCGTTGTGAGCGCTCCATTACCGAGAACTTTTACCAACTGTCCGGAAGCAATATAACCGGCAGCAATAAAATCTTCAATTCCAACTTTTGACAAATTAGCGTTTTCAACCAAAGTTTGGATAGTAGAAATATTGATCGCCTTATATTCAACACGATTGATATTCTTGAATCCAAATTTAGGCAAACGACGCTGTAACGGCATCTGACCGCCTTCGAAACCGATCTTCTTCTTATAACCGGAACGAGACTTTGCTCCTTTATGCCCCCGAGTAGAAGTACCTCCGAGACCTGAACCAGGACCACGACCAATTCTTCTACGAGTCTGTACAGAGCCAAAAGCAGGCTGTAAATTATTTAATTTCATAGTTTCCAATTTTAATCGAATTAATCAACAACGGCTACCAAGTGATGAACTTTTTGGATCATACCACGTACTGCAGGGGTATCCTCTTTCTCTGCTATCTGATTAACTTTCTTCAAGCCGAGTGCTTCAAGGGTTCTTTTCTGCACTACCGGAGCACCGATTTTACTCTTAATCTGTTTGATTTTGATAGTTGCCATATTATTTTCCCTTTTTTATCCTCTGAATACTTTATCCATGCTCACACCGCGATTTTGCGCAACTGTGCGCGCATCACGCATTTCACTAAGTGCTATAATTGTTGCTTTCACCAAATTGTGAGGGTTAGAAGAACCTTTTGATTTTGCCAAAACGTCTTTTACTCCGACACTCTCAAGTACAGCACGCATTGCACCACCGGCAACAACTCCCGTACCTTCAGAAGCTGGTAATATAATCACTTCAGCACCACCAAATTTAGCAACTTGCTCGTGAGGAACAGTTCCCTTAATTACAGGAACTTTATACAGGTTTTTCTTTGCTGCTTCTACACCTTTCGCAATAGCAGCTGTTCCCTCACCAGCTTTTCCCAAGCCGCAACCGATAACACCTTTTCCGTCACCTACTACAACAATAGCCGAGAAACTAAATGTTCTACCACCTTTGGTAACCTTTGTAACACGATTGATAGCAACCAGTCTATCTTTTAACTCTTCGCTATTTACATTTACTCTGTTTGCCATAATCCATTAAAATTTAAGTCCGCCATTACGAGCACCGTCAGCTACTTCTTTCACGCGACCGTGATAAAGATAACCATTACGGTCAAAAACAACAGTAGTTATACCTGCTTCAAGTGCTTTCTTAGCAACCATCTCTCCTACTTTTGAAGCTTGTTCTTTCTTCGGCATGGCTTCCATTCCTAAAGAAGAAGCAGCTACAAGAGTTGTCCCTGTTTCATCGTTGATGATCTGGACATAAATTTGTTTGTTGCTTCTGAACACACTCATACGAGGACGCTCAGCAGTACCAGAAATTTTATTACGTACCCGATATTTAATCTTGATTCGTCTTTCTATCTTTGTTATCATAATCTCAATATTTTAAAATTACTTAGCACCAGCTGACTTACCAGACTTTCTGCGAATCTGTTCGCCAACATACAAAATACCTTTTCCTTTATAAGGTTCAGGCTTACGGAAAGAACGAATCTTAGCACATACAAGACCCAATAACTGCTTATCGCAAGATTCCAGACAGATATATGGGTTTTTATTTCTTTCAGTTTTTGTCTCAACCTTAACCTCAGCAGGCAACTGGATAAAAATACTGTGCGTAAATCCTAAAGAAAATTCAATCAAATTCCCTTGATTAGATACACGGTATCCAACACCTACCAGCTCCATCTCTTTCTTATAACCTTCAGAGACGCCTACCACCATATTGTTCACCAATGAACGATACAAACCGTGGAAAGCCTGTTTCTGCTTCTGTTCAACCTGATCATTTGCTTCGTCAATAGCGAAAGAAATCTGACCATCAGCGATTGTGACAATAATAGAAGGATCAACACTTTGGGTCATCTCACCCTTCGGTCCTTTTACAGACACTACATTATCCTTCAATGTAACTGTTACACCAGCAGGAATGTTAATCGGCAATTTACCTATTCTAGACATGTTATATCCTCCTTAATTAGTATACAAAGCAAAGAACTTCGCCGCCAATTTTCAGAGCAGCAGCTTCTTTATCAGTCATCACACCTTTAGATGTGGATATAATTGCAATACCCAATCCGTTAATAACTCTCGGCATGTCTCTATAACCTGTATACTGACGCATACCCGGTGAAGAAACACGTTTCAAACTTTTAATTGCATTTACCTTGTTGACATTGTCATATTTCAATGCAATTTTGATTGTACCTTGAGGTCCATCTTCTACGAACTTATAGTTCAAGATGTAACCTTTGTCGAAAAGGATCTTTGTAATGTCCTTTTTCAAATTTGACGCAGGAACTTCCACAACCCGATGTTTTGCTTGGATTGCGTTTCTCAATCTGGTCAAATAATCTGCTATTGGATCTGTCATAATATAATTATTTAATTGATCGGGACCATCCCGACAATATTAAAATTTTACCAACTTGCTTTCTTTACGCCCGGAATTAAGCCATTAGAAGCCATCTCGCGGAATTGAATACGCGATAAACCGAACTGACGGATATATCCTTTAGGACGTCCCGTCAATTTGCAACGGTTATGCAGACGAATTGGATTTGCATTACGTGGAATAGCTTGCAACTTACGAGCTGCCTCATAAGCCTCTACAGGATCTGTAGCTTTGTTTACTATTTCCTTTAATGCAGCACGTTTTTCTGCATATTTGGCTACCAATTTGGCTCTTTTGATTTCACGAGCCTTCATAGATTCTTTTGCCATATCTACTAGTTGTTTTTAGCGTTCTTAAACGGTAAACCAAACTCTTTCAACAACGCATATCCTTCTTCATCGGTTTTTGCAGTTGTCACGAAAGTGATATTCATACCCAAAATACGATCAATAGAATCGATATTTATCTCCGGGAAAATTATTTGCTCTTGGATACCCAATGTATAGTTTCCACGACCATCTTGCTTTCGATACCTTTAAAGTCACGGATACGAGGCAATGCAACACGCACTAATTTTTCCAAGAATTCATACATATGCTCACGACGCAATGTCACCATCACACCAATCGGCATCTTTTTACGCAACTTAAAGTTAGCGACGTCCTTTTTAGATACGGTAGCAACTGCTTTCTGACCTGTAATGGTAGAAATTTCATTAAGAGCCACGTCTATAATTTTCTTATCAGCCGTAGCCATACCCAATCCCTGATTGATAACAATCTTCTTAAGAACCGGGATCTGCATGGTTGAAGAATAGTTGAACTGTTTCTTCAATGCCGGAGCAATGCGCTCAGCGTATTCTTTTTTAAGACTTGCAGTATTACTCATTACTTAATCTCCTCTCCTGATTTTTTAGCGTAGCGTGTCAATTTACCCTCTTCGTTGAGCTTACGACCAATTCTAGTCGGTTTACCACTCTTAGGATCCAACACATTCAGATTAGAAATGTGAATAGGTGCCTCCTGCTTAACAATTCCTCCCTGAGGATTTTTAGCATTTGGTTTTTGGCTCTTTGATACCATGTTGAGACCTTCAACAATTGCACGTTGCTTCTCAATAAGAACCTTCAAGACTTTACCTGTCTTCCCTTTGCTCTCACCAGCATTTACGTATACTGTATCGCCTTTCTTTATATGTAATTTACTCATTACTTTACTCTTTTACTGGATTAAAGTACTTCAGGTGCCAAAGAAACCACCTTCATATTGGTTGCACGCAACTCACGCGCTACCGGGCCAAAGATACGACTACCCCTCAATTCACCTGCGTTATTCAACAATACGCAAGCGTTATCATCAAAACGAATGTAAGAACCGTCCGCACGACGTATTTCTTTCTTAGTACGTACAATCAAAGCCTTCGATACCGCACCTTTCTTAATATCACTTGACGGAATTACGTTTTTAATAGAAACGACAATCACGTCACCAACAGAGGCATAACGACGTCTTGTACCGCCCAATACGCGGATACACAAGGCTTCGCGAGCTCCACTGTTGTCTGCAACCGTTAATCTTGATTCTGCTTGTATCATAATTACTTAGCTCTTTCTACAATTTCTACTACTCTCCATCTCTTTGTTTTGCTCAAAGGACGAGTTTCCATGATCAACACGGTATCACCCATGTTACAATCATTTTTTTCATCATGTGCATGGTATTTTTTTGTCTTAGAGACAAATTTACCATAAATGGGGTGTTTCTCTTTAAACTTAGCAGCAACAACAATGGTCTTATCCATTTTATTGCTTACAACGACACCTTGTCTTGTTTTTCTTAAATTTCTAGCTTCCATCTGGACCATTATTATTTGTTAAGTTCTCTCTGACGCAATTCCGACTTCATACGAGCGATCGTGCGACGTGCAGCCTTAATCTGAGCAGGATTCTCCAGTGGAGAGATAGCGTGATTCAAAACCATCTGGTTATAATTAGCAACCTCGGTCTCGATTCTTTCAGCCAACTCATTCGTTGGAATTTCTCTAATTTCTGCGATCTTCATAATCAAGCGTTTTTATCGTAATCACGTCTAACAATAAACTTAGTAGTTAC
>CABSGW010000021.1 GCA_902477365.1 uncultured Prevotellaceae bacterium | reverse complement strand
AGTTTTCATTCAAATAGTCAAGAATATCTATTTTCCAAGGTTCTACAAAATCGAACAGCGATGCATACAGATTACGGTCGGTATTGAGCAATACATAAACACCTTCAATCATCTTAAGTTTAAGTATCTCCTCAGAGGGCTGTTCACCCGCCTCAAAATAGGGTATGACCGACTCGAACAGTGACCGGATATCGGGCCTGTTGTTCGGAAGCAACCGTAAACTTACCCTTTCACGCTTAGAGTCAATCGGAAGCTGTTCCTTGTTAATTGTTTGGTAAAACTCCTTCAGGAAAGAACGCGAGAATTTCAATACGATAGAACGATACGGGCTGCCTTCTTTCACTTTCTTATGTAACCACATCCGGTTATCGCGCCGCATAAAAGCACATTCTCCCGGGTGTAACACGGTTTTCTTACCACGCTCTTCTATTTCCAACTCCCCCGATGATAAATAAATAAGCGTATGTTCCTTATTCTCGTGAGCACAACCTTTGTCGTCGGTGAAGTAACACGCAATCAACACATTCGAGCAGTCAAATACATTCAGTTGTTCCATATGCTATCCACTTTTATTTTTCTGCAAATATAATGCTTTGAACTTACACGCTATTTGTTGTAAGGCTCATATTTACACAACGTGCATCCATCAATACTTACAATGTAATAAGAAAGGACATCCCCAAAGTCAGCGTATTCATATATTCGTTACTTTTTTTGCTATGCGACGGCAGTAAGTTGTAGTCGAGGAAAAGACGGATTCCATAATGCTCCTTTGCCTTAAAGGTCAGCGAAGTCCCGCTTCCAAAGCAGATACCATCTCTGGCAGAGACAGACCGATCGTTCAGTTTTAATAGCGGATAATGCACATATCCGCCTAAAAGTTTGCCACCTACAGCCCAACGTGATGATAACGGATAAGAGACATAGCCTCCTCCACAAACCGATAACGCATCAAATGTATTGTCCTCTGCCCGATCTCCGTTAACGATAATTGAAGTGTTGGAAACCGCCAGACGTCCACCAATCCCCACGTAGGAATTAAAGAAATAAGCTCCCTCCACACCGGCCGAACTACCTGATGAAGTGCGGAATTCGGCCTGCTCATCAATATCGTAACCACTCAACGGAACATTTAGCCCAAGATATAAGCTCACAAAAGAAGGGTTGTCCATACGGTCAAACCGATTCTCACTGGCAAACCGCTTAACACCTTTTTCTTTGAAAATAAGATCGGCCAGATAATATCCCAACTCGGTCGACAGTATGCCGATACCGGCACCAGTCAAGACATCGCTCAACCAATGCTTGTTGTTTGCCACTCGCATCAATCCGGTTGCCGTAGCCACGCTGTACGCTCCGATACCAATCCAGGGACTTTTATGCCCGTACTCCTTATTAAACATAGTGGCTGTCATAAAAGCTGTGGCTGTATGTCCCGACGGAAACGAATGTCTGTTTGAACCATCCGGACGCTCGACGTTTGTCGTCTGCTTCAGCGTATTTACCACACCGCCCATCAAAAGTGCCGAAAAAGCATCAGAAACAAGCATCCGCCCCCACGAACTGCGACTTTGCACTCCGGCAGCTTTCATGCCAAGCATGATTGCGGCAGGAGCATATTGCATATAATCGTCCAAACGCCGGTTGAAATGAGGCAGATAATCATTGCGCAAACCGCGAAAACGATCGTCTTCGCTTTTCACGACCAAGCCGCCAACAACTAACGGGACTCCAAGATAGGTCATTTGGCAAAAACGGGAAGATGAAAACTTATCCAGCCTCTTACCAAAACTGCTTGCTGTACGGACACTCAGACTATCTGTTCTCTCAACTGTTACACTATCCACAACATGTTGAGCCGATAAGAAGGTAACACAACAAATACCCACCACACACAAAGTTATTCTTTTCATGCTGTTCTAATATACTTGGATTAGGACAGCAAAGCTAGCAACCGACTTTGTGGAAAATTTGAAGATTTACAAAAACCTCACCGCAAACGTATGTATTCCCTCGGAATAGTCGTAAGCAACATGCCAGCCATGGTAATCGCAAACGGCTTTCACGATGGCAAGCCCCAGCCCATTACCTTTTACTTTCTCCGACGGGCGATAAAAACGGTTAAATATCAAATTCTCATCCAAAGCGGCCTCATCAGACGTATTGGAGACCTGCAGACTTGTTTCTGACAAGGCAACCAGAATTTCTCCACCCGGTTTATTGTGTCGAACGGCATTTACAACAAGATTGTTTAGCATGCTTTCCAACAAAGAGCGATTAGCCTGTATCGAAAAAATATTTAACGGCATCTCTTTTCTCAATGTCAATCCGTCGGCCATACGCTCAAGATAAGGCAACTGCTCGTTCATCACCGCTACCACATCAATAGATGCCGTCCGGCAGAACTGGTTATTCTCCATCTTTGCCAATAACAACAAGTTACGGCTCAGTCGCGACAGGCGGCTGTTCATCTGGTACAGCTCTTGTATGATGGCCGCCTGCCGTTCGGTAAGTTCCGGCAACTGGAGCAACAAGTCAAGTTTACTTTGGAATACGGCCAAGGGAGTTTGCAGCTCGTGCGAAGCATTCTCTGTAAACTCTTTCTGCAGACGATAACTGTTCAGGCTGTCCGTCATCAGTCTTTCCAGTGTGGCGTTCAATCTGGAAAACTCTTTCACATCATTTTCCTCCAACTGCGGACAGACTCCGTTCTCCAACCTAAAATGTTCAATCGTTTCCAAAACTCTGTCAAACGGTTGCCATAACCGCCTAGAGATGAACCGAATCATCCATACGATAGCCACTCCTAATACGATGGCTATAAGCGCAAACTGTATCATGATACCGTGCAAGATGTCTTCTTCGAGATCAAGAGCCGGAATCGATCTTCCTTGTTGCACGGCCTCGATAATATCTATCATATCTTCGGCATAAAAGCTCTTAGTCAACCAATAGAACACAGGTGTTGCCAACAGTAATAAGATAACCACACAGCTAATAAACTGTGTGAGTGTCTTGTACATCAAGCTCCTCTTTTTCATCCTCATAGCCCGACCCATTTATACCCCGTTCCATACACATTTCGGATACACTCCTTGCATCCGGCTGCGGCCAATTTAGCTTTCAGATTCTTGATATGAGTGTAAACAAAATCGTGATTGTCCATCATATCAGCCATCTCGCCACTCAAGTGCTCAGCCATAGCGCTCTTTGAGATGACACGATCCTTATTTCCGATAAGAAACAGCAACAGTTCGTATTCTGACTTGGTAAGCACCACTGGCACATGGTTCACCTGAATGGATTTGTTCAACAAATCAATCCGAATGCCGTTACTTTCCAGTATATTCGTTGCCGAAAAGGATTTACGGCGGATGATGGCATAAATACGCATACTCAGTTCGGATAAATGGAAAGGTTTGGCCAGATAATCGTCCGCACCTATCTCCAAGCCTCTCACTTTATCGTCCAACGAATCCTTGGCCGATATCACAATCACCCCCACCGGATTGCGCCTGGCCCGTATGTCGCGCAGAATGTCGAGACCATTCCCGCCCGGCAGCATCAAATCGAGCAACACACAATCATACTCATATAGATTCACCTTCAGTCTGGCATCTGCATAAGTAAACGACTGTTCACACAAATACCTCTCCCCATCAAGATAGGTTGCGATGCTATCTGACAGTTCCCGCTCGTCTTCAACAATCAATACTTTCATGGCTTCTCTTTTTATGAACTGCTCTACCAACCGATATTCTTTCACACAAACCGATACCGGTAAAAACAAATTGGGCATCTCGTTCGAACGACACGGCGGTGTTGTTCGAACGAGATGCCCAAACGAGAAAGGCATTTACTCCTCAATCAATTTCATCAGATATTGCCCATACTCATTCTTCAACATAGGTTGGGCTATCTTTTTCATCATTTCGGCGTCAATCCATCCTTGTTCCCAAGCAATGCCTTCCAAACAAGCCACTTTCAGTCCGGTGCGCTTTTCCAGCACTTCAATATAGGTAGAAGCCTCGCTCAAACTATCGTGCGTACCGGTATCCAACCAGGCAAATCCCCTACTCAACGTCTGCACCATCAATTCGCCGTCTTCCAAGAAACGCTGATTGACTGTGGTTATTTCCAGTTCGCCGCGTTCACTGGGTTTTATCTGTTTGGCAACGTTCACCACCTTGTTAGGATAGAAATACAATCCTACCACCGCATAGTTACTCTTTGGCTGTGCCGGTTTCTCCTCAATGCTCATGCAGTTGCCTTTTTCATCAAACTCCACAACACCGTAACGCTCCGGATCATTCACCCGATAACCGAAAACCGTTGCACGGGCTTCCTTTTCGGCCGTAAGCACAGCCTCTTGCAAAAGCGTGCGGAAACCGCTTCCATGAAAAATATTATCGCCCAAAACCAAACATACACTATCGCCGCCAATGAATTCCTCGCCTATCAGAAAAGCTTGTGCCAAACCGTCGGGAGAAGGTTGTTCCGCATAAGAAAAACGCACACCGTAATCAGATCCATCGCCCAACAAACGCCGGAAACAAGGCAAATCCGTCGGCGTAGAAATAATCAGAATCTCCCGTATACCGGCCAACATCAACACCGAAATGGGATAATAAATCATTGGCTTGTCAAATATGGGAATTAACTGTTTACTGATTCCCTTTGTTATCGGATATAAACGGGTTCCACTCCCTCCCGCTAAAACAATTCCTTTCATTCTGTTCGAGATTTAAGTTATCACTTCCACCCATTCTTTATCAGGAAGTTTAGCAAAGTTAGAGTTTTTTTTTAGGGAAGCAAAAAAATACATCGAAATTGCATTCTCACCAATTGCTTTTCACTATCCAAAGCCGAAAATTCACAATAAAATAGTAACTTTGTCCCACACTAATTAAAAACGACAAACAGACAAATGAGCATATTTGGAAAACTTTTCGGAAAAAACACGGTAGATGAAACCGGTAGCCGGGTAGGTGGTATGGAAGACTTTATGAGTTTAATCCGCGTTTACTACCAGGCGGTAATGGCCAGCAGCCTGGGAATAACCAATTTGGGTTTGTTGCCCGATTTGCGTGTGTTCAAACAAACGTTGCATGTACCTACCGTAAACAACCGCCTGGGTCTTGGCGAGAAAAACCGCTGCAAAAAAATGCTTATCGAAATCTATGAGATGGACGAAATCTTTTTCAAGGAAATCGACGCAAGCATCAAGCGTAACTGTCGCAACATCAATGACGTGAGAAACTACCTGTTCCAATTCCAAGGTTTCACACAAGACCTCATGATGCTGATGGGCAACATCATGCAATGGAAATTCCGGCTTCCCCGTTTTTTCAAGAAAGCACTTCGCTCTATGACCGAAAAAGCCATTAACGACATATTGACCAAAAACACCTGGAAGGACGACGGTGTGCGCAAGACTTGCATAGCCATACGCAAATATCAACAGACATTGGGTTACTCTCCGGCTTGGATGACCGAATATGTTTACCGCATTGTCATGCTTGCCAAAAAAGAGCCGAAACCTAAAAATACGGACGAAAAGAAATAAGCAGAAATTTGGATAACCCGGCTTTTTATCTTATTTTTGCGAAAAGATTGTGTGTATGACGAAAGAAGAAGAAAGGATATTACGCACGTTTGAAACACGTATTCGGCAACTCTTGTTACAGCATAAAGCGATTATTCAGGAAAACAATGACCTGTATCGTGAGCTGGAGAACAAGGAAGAAGCCATACAAGCACTTCAGACAGAAAATAGCCGACTTCGTTCCGAATATGCCAATTTGAAATTAGCGAAGATGATCGAGATTAACGACGATGATATGAAAGATGCAAAATCAAGATTGTCCAAGCTGGTGCGTGACGTAGACAAGTGCATCGCACTATTGAACGTTTAACCAACACTAAAATAGGGCGCGATGAACGACGTGAGTGAAAAGTTTACCATACAGCTACGAATAGGAAACCAAACCTATCCTATCACGATACGCCGTGATATGGAAGAAATATATCGCAAGGCAACTCAGCAAATCAACGATAAGCTGAATCTATATAAATCGCACTTCCCAAACCAAGGGGAAGAGAAATATATGTCAATGGTGATGTTGGATATTGCCGTAAAACGTATACAATGCGAAATGCAAAACGATACGGAACCATTCATGGTTAGTTTGGACAAACTGACTCAAGAAATAGAAGAAATTCTACCCCAAAAGAAATAATCTGTTTCTCGTCACACCCGTTATGTGATGAAAGAACTAACGTGCGCACTTCTACACATTTCTGATCTGAACGAAAAGAAATGAAGCGGAAGTGTGTTTCAATTTATAACCAACTTAAAACAAATTAATTATGGTATACATTATCTGCGGTATAGCAGGAATACTCATAGGGGGCATCATTGGATTTGTATTGTTCCGCTATGTGATCAAAGGAAAATATAACGAAATGGTAGCTGAGGCCGAAAAAGAGGCCAACGTACTGAAAGAAAAAAAGCTACTTGAGGTAAAAGAAAAATTCCTCAATAAAAAGGCGGAACTTGAAAAAGAGGTGCAACAGCGTAACCAACATATTCTTCAAAACGAAAACAAGTTGAAACAACGCGAAATAAGTTTGAATCAACGACAAGAAGAATTGGGCAGACGTAAAAACGAACTGGACAACACGCAATCTCGTTTACAGAACCAACAGCAAATACTCGATCACAAGAAAGAAGAACTGGAACGCATGCAAATGCAGGAACGGGAGAAATTGGAAGAACTGAGCGGACTGTCGGCTGAAGAAGCCAAAGAGCGATTGATTGAATCGTTAAAAGACGAAGCGCAGTCAAATGCCCAAAGTTACATTAACGAAATTATGGACGATGCTAAAATGACCGCGAACAAAGAGGCCAAACGCATTGTTATTCAAAGCATACAACGTGTTGCGACCGAAACGGCCATTGAAAACAGCGTTACTGTATTCCACATTGAGAATGACGAGGTAAAAGGACGTATTATTGGTCGTGAAGGACGTAACATACGTGCACTTGAAGCTGCAACCGGAGTTGAGATTGTAGTAGATGACACTCCCGAAGCGATTGTTATCTCAGCTTTTGACCCCGTGCGCCGCGAAATCTGTCGTTTGGCACTCCATCAACTTATTGCCGACGGACGTATTCATCCGGCACGTATCGAAGAGGTTGTAGCCAAAGTAACCAAACAGGTTGAAGAAGAAATCATCGAAACCGGAAAACGCACTACCATCGACTTGGGCGTACACGGTTTACACCCTGAACTAGTTCGTATCATTGGTAAAATGAAATACCGGTCGTCCTATGGTCAGAACCTTTTGCAACATGCACGCGAAACGGCTAACCTATGCGCCATCATGGCATCTGAACTGGGTCTGAATCCCAAAAAGGCAAAACGTGCCGGTCTGCTTCACGATATTGGTAAAGTGCCTGATGAGGAGCCAGAAATGCCACACGCAATCTATGGCGCAAAACTAGCCGAGAAGTTCAAAGAAAAAGCTGATATCTGCAACGCCATTGGTGCACATCATGACGAAATGGAAATGACTTCATTGCTGGCACCTATTGTACAGGTATGTGACGCTATCAGTGGTGCACGTCCGGGAGCACGACGCGAAATTGTAGAAGCCTACATCAAACGACTCAACGACTTGGAAAACATTGCTATGAGTTACCCGGGAGTAACCAAAACGTATGCTATACAAGCTGGTCGTGAACTGCGCGTAATCGTAGGTGCTGATAAAATAGATGACAAACAAACTGAGAATCTCAGTGGTGAAATTGCAAAACGCATCCAAGACGAAATGACTTATCCGGGACAAGTAAAAATAACGGTTATCCGCGAAACACGTGCCGTAAGTTATGCTAAATAACCACCTATGATATGCTGACAACAAGCACTTCTAAAATTGCGCTTGGACTATTATTCCTTTTCGGAGGAACAATAGTTCAAGCGCAAAATATTTTTACCGAAGCGGGTAAAAATATAGAATTCAAAGTGGAGGGAGAAGTTACCACATCGGACGGTCAATCTCCCCTGTGGTTAAACGCCAATAAATACGGTCTATCGAGTGTAAAAGGAGACTACGGCTATTTAAGGGCCGGCATCAGTCGTCCTTTATCGGCAGCCGACTCTACGCGTAATTGGAGACTGGGCTATGGACTGGACATCGCTGCGCCTTACAACTTTACCAGCAGTTTTGTATTGCAGCAGCTTTATGCGGACATACAATACAAAAAAGTACGGTTATCCATAGGTAGCAAGGAACGACCCGCCAACCTGAAAAATGCGGAATTGAGTAGCGGAAGCCAGACATTAGGTATCAACGCACGACCCATACCGGAAATGCGTTTTGAAATACCTGAATACATCTCCATTACCGGAAAAAGTGACTGGGCGGCTATCAAAGGACACTTTGGTTACGGGTTCATGACCGATGGCGGATGGCAAAGTGACTACGTTACACCGGGTACGCGCTATGCAAAAAATACGCTATATCACAGCAAAGCCGGCTTTCTGCGCATAGGAAATGAAGAAAAGTTTCCCTTAGTATTCGAAGGTGGACTGGAAATGGCCAGTCAATTTGGTGGAACCATCTACAACATCGATGAACTGGGTTACTCTAAATTAGAAATGGGGCATGGCATAAAAGATTTCTGGAATGCATGCTTTGGCGGAGGAAGTGACGCTACAGACGGTGTTTATGGCAATGCAACAGGAAATACGGTTGGAAGTTGGTTATTCAGTTTAAGCTATAAATGGAAGGACTGGAAAATTCGTGCTTACTATGACCATTTTTTCGAAGACCATTCAATGATGTTCTTCGAATACGGTTGGCTGGACGGCCTGGTAGGCGTGGAACTGACGCTTCCTAAAAATCCGATTGCATCATCGCTGGTGTACGAATACATCAATACCACCTATCAGGCAGGTCCTATCTATCATGACCATACAGAAGCAATCCCAGACCAGATAAGCGCAGTTGACGATTATTACAACCACATACTATACCAAGGGTGGCAACATTGGGGACAGGCCATTGGAAACCCGCTTTTCACCTCACCGCTGTACGATAACAATGGACAACTCCGTTTCACGGGCAATCGCTTTAAAGCACACCATTTTGGTATTTCAGGCGACCCGGTAGAGGGTTTACATTATCGTATTTTGTACAGTTATACGTCTAACTGGGGTACGTATAACATCCCCTATCCGGATGTAAGATACAATAACAGTCTGTTATGCGAATTGAACTACCAGCTGGACTACCTGAAAGGTTTAAACGCTAAAGGATGGTCTGTAGGAGCAGCCTTTGCGTTGGACAGAGGGAAACAGATAGGCGATAACACAGGATTTCAATTTACCATTCGGAAAACCGGTCTATTGACCCACTAACACGTTGACTCATGAAAAAGATCATACCTATATGCATACTCGCAATGACGATTATCGCCTCTTGTGGAAAACTACCTGAAAACGGCGACTTGGACGGCATGTGGCAACTAATGGAAATGAGTGAAAAAGCATCAGAGGGAGAACACGAATACATCAATCCTATCAACAAAAAAGATGAAGCGATCTATTGGAGTTTTCAACTTAAAATGATGATGATACATAGTCCGAAAACGCAACATAATGGTAGAACCTATTACACATCGGGCCGCTTTATCCATACGGGAAAAACGCTGGATGTAACCGAAATGTACGTACATTTTTTTGATCGGGACAGTTTGATTGATGATGCGAACACGACTTTGCTAGAACCGGTTGGCGTACATGGTAATAAGACTACCTACCGGATAGAGCAACTGAACGATCACCGGATGATTCTGCAATCAGATTACAATCGCCTTGTATTCCGAAAATTCTAAATCAACACATACTTACAAGCCAACACAAATAAAACGTTTTACAAAAATATGGAATGGCCCATTAGTTCACAATGAACTTAATGGGCCATTCCACATAATCAATATATTGATTGAGAAACGTAATGGAATATAAAGGATTTCAGCAGAAAACAAACTTACTCTGCCACAATTACAAAATTCCTTGCTGCTCTAAAATGTTTTTATATTCGGATACGACGATCTCAATATCAAATACCCGTTCTGCTAATGCACGCCCAGCTTGAGAAAAAGCTTTTTTCTGATCGCGTGTAAGTGATAAATAACGGAACATGGCACCTGCCAATGCTTCCGCATTCTTTACTTCAACTAAAAAACCGTTCACGCCCTCTTTAACGGTCTCGCGACAGCCAGGAATGTCTGTAGTAATGATAGGTTTTCCCATTGCACATGCTTCCATCAACGAACGGCTAAGTCCTTCATGGTAAGAAGGAAGAACGACAACAGTTCCAGGTCTGCTTACTATTTCGGGTACATTTTCAGTTACGCCTAAATATTCAATGGCACCACTGGCTATATCAGCCTCTAATTCCTTTCTTGTAACATGAGCCGGATTTGAGTTGTCCAAAGGACCTAACAACTGAAAACGAACAGTAGGATATTTCTCTCTGACAATCTTTGCAGCCTTTACAAACTCACAATATCCTTTGTCCTTCAGAAGGCGAGAAATCATGATAAAAACAGTCTCGTCCGCATCGTTATCTGTAAAAGGATAGCACTTTAAATCGACCCCTTCTCCACCTTTAAGCCATACGATTTTGTCTGCAGAAGAGAACCGTTCTTTCAAAATGAAATTGTAGTTTTCCTTATTCAGTACAAACAAATGGTCAGCATTACGAACCGACATCTTATATAATAAACTGGCTATTTTATGCATCATTCCATCCCCCAATAATGCATAACCCAAACCAGCCACCATATCTGTACAGGGTATATTCAGCAACTTGGCAGCAAAAGTTCCGTAAATGTTAGGCTTGATCGTGTAGTGAAAAATATAATCGGGCCTTTCCTTCCGATATATTTTATACAAAGCGAAAAAATAGGCCATATCGTCCAAAGGACTTCGCCCACACCGATCCAATCGTACCGGAATATATCGGACACCTGCGGGAATAGAGACCTTCATACCAGGATTTTCCTCTTGAGGTGCCACAACAAGAACGTCAAACCCCTCGTCTACTAACCGACGTATCACATAGCCGCGGAAATTAATCAAATCCCACAATATATTGTTGCAAAATAATATTTTCTTTCCGTTGCTCATATTTTATTCCCGTTTACGACATCTCCATAAAAATTGAGATAACTGTCAACCATGCCAGACACATCAAACATATCCGCACGTTGGCTGCACAGCCGGGCCATTTGGACACTGTAATCAAAATCGCGGTACAAAGATAACACTTTTTCGGCCAAATCGAACTCATTATTCTCATCAAATAACAATCTATCGTCACCAACAACTTGGGCTAATCCCTCAACATGAGAAGCCAATACTGGAAGTCCTGCCGCCATACACTCTACAGCAGACAATCCGAAACCCTCCCATACAGAAGACATTACCCCTATATTTGAAACCGACAACAACTCAGGTACATCAGAACGGATACCCAAGAAATGTACTCGATCGGTGACTCCTAATGAAATAGCTAATTTTTTACAATTTTCCATTGTATCGCCTTCACCCACAAATACAGCATGAATCTGTGAGGGTAACTTAGTCATGGCACGAATGACACATGCCTGATTCTTTTGTGGTTGGAAGCGAGCAACCTGAATCATTACAAATGCATCGGAAGGAACAGAAGGAAGGCACTGTACACGATCTCCTTTTGCTTCGCGGAACCGTTTTAAATCAATGCCATTCCGAATAATCCGCATAGGAACAGCACCCAAAACGCGTTCTCGCATAAAGGCATAGGTAGCCTCAGAAATACAAGCTATTGCATCATAATGCCGATAAAACCAACGGTCTAAAATGGTTGTCAAACGATATTTACAACGACTATTAAACGTATTGTGTTCAGTCGTCACAAACTTTGCCTTGGATCTCCACAACAGACGAGCCATAATCGCCCAATATTGGGCCGGAAACAAATGGACATGTACCAAATCGTATTGACAGATATACTTTCTCAACCACCATACGACAAACGGATTATACTTATCTCTAGCTGTTCCCAATAAAAATAAAGTAATACCCTCTTCTTTTAATTGGCGGGAAAAATCGCTTTCTGTTCCATTGATTACAGCGACATGCACCTCGTGGCCTCTTTGTTTCATCAAAGGAAGCATGCCCACCAACAAGCGTTCAGCACCAGCCGTCTCCAAGGAATTTATAATATGAAGAATCCTCATCAAACAATATTTAAAGATCCGTGTGATCTCAGTTATTTACCAATGGACGAACCAATACCTTTACAAACAATATTGCTTTACTACCATACATGTTAAAACCGTCGCACATAATATGGCAAGCATTGACGATGCGAGAACGTCCTTCATAGCGAAACAATCGCTCAAACAGCTGTTTATGCTCAACAGATAACATTGTCTGATAATGTGCATAAAAACTCTTTATCGCACGAAAATGCTTGTTGCACAGAACACTTTTATTACCTTTAAAGAACCCAAACAGGCGCTCACGGAAACTACCATCGGTCTCTCCTGTAACAGCACCATCGTAGCGGCGATAAAGCATCAAGTTCATATCGATGTACGTAAACTCACCAAAAGCCAACACCGCCAATGTCAACAAATGGTCGTGCATACACACATAATCAGGGGTATCTTTACAAATATCCCTTAAACAAGCATTAAATAATACGCCACACCCCTGTACTCCTCCATTCATGAAAAAGGCATCTTTCAGCGATTTCGGACGACACAGCACAGCCGTACCATGAATATGTCCGGATGTCGGATCATAAACATATGAATTGCAATAAACAGCTTGAGCTATCGTGTTATTACGTACAATAATCGCATTATACAGTGCTTCCAATTTATTCTCCAGCCAAATATCATCTTGGTCACAAAAGATCAGAAACTGAGATTTCGAATATTTCAACAAGTGCAGAAAGTTTCCAGCTGGATTGCCAAAACAAACGCCATCTTCAATCAAGACTATCCGTTTATCCTTTTGAGCAAAATCCTTAACAACAACCAGCGTATCGTCTGTAGACCCATCATCATGCACAATAAGGCGCCATGCCGTAAAGGTCTGATTTTGCAAAGAACGAATTTGCGCGGCCAAATAGGTCGCACCATTATACGTAGCTAACAGAATATCTATTTCAACTTTCATGAGTTCTTTTTGATTTGAAACAAAAACGGGAATATCGTTAATAGGATGTACTGCAACGTCAACGACAAATTCGCCAATATATATTCAGAGAAGAATTGCAAAATGATAAAATTCAGAAAGATCGTATAAATGATTTTATATACGGGATGATTATTCTGTATTTTTTTATACAAAAATCCATAAAGCGCACCATACAAGAGCCCGAACACAGCAATTCCATACATACCGAAATCCATATAAAAAGGATGCAAAATAGTAAATGTATTCGTCAGATCGGGTACACCGACAAACGGGTAAATTGTATCAACCGGTGGAATTGCACTTCCAAAAGAATGAGCAACAGCATAGAAGAAACGGAAGCAATGTTCCCCCCAATGATAAGCGGAATAAGGGATAGAATAATAATCAAATGCAACCGAGTTGGACAGCAAATACAGCGATATTGTATTAGTCACACCAAAAGAGTCCTGTTCTGCATCAGACGCTCGGAAGAACTGAAAAACAACACTGAACAAGAAAAACAGAGACATCAATATCATAATGGTCCGCAACTTCATCTTCTTTTGCGAATACAAAATATAAACCACAGCGAACAACAACGTCAAAAAGTTTGTTTTCGACATGGATAAAAACCCCACCATCAGGTTCAGCAAAATAACCAATACCTTTTGCTTTTTACTTTTTGAATAGATCAATGTAAAGAACAAAAGAATATAGGGAATCGCAATCGCATAATTTGCAATACCAAAATCTGGAGCAACATCATGTTCATCCACACCAACATTCAACATACGCATAAATAAAAACATATGCTCCGGATCGTGTTCCAAAGCCAGCTTCACCAAGATAAACAGCATCGTTGGTATGGTCAACCAAGAAATCACTAAATAAGCCCGTAGAATGTAAGGGTTCGGCTTCAATTCTTCTTCATACAATTTATATCTCCCTACCGGAGTATAATAAAATACCGTATATGCCGCCAATTGAAAACAAACACTCCACAAAGCAACGCCTAACGGCAATATATTCTGAATAGGAAAATAGGGAGGATTGAGCGCATAATATAATGTAAAGATAAAGAGCCACACACCCGGTTGCACCACGAAAGGAGAAAACAAATCCCGTGACACCTTCCAGCCAAGAACCACCAGAGCCAACATTAATAGAAGCGCTATCACTAACATGCTCTCAAGTCCTTTCTACTATGATAAAACATCAAGATGAAAACAAGTATCTCGGAAACAAGCAAAGCCAGCGCAGCACCTGCATCTTTTCCCCAAGGAGCAAGAACCGCAACCAGCGTCAAAGACGCTAATGCCACTATAAAATATACATCCCGAAAATGATTTCTGGATATACGATTTCCCAATGCCACCAATCCCATTTGTCCGTACACACCGCCCAAACCTATAAAAACAGGAGCACAAGCCATTATACGCAACAGAAAAGATAAACGTTCATATCCTTCGCCCAACCAGGTACTCACCAATGGAGCTAAAACAAACAAGGTGACACTCACCACCAACATACAAATCAACATCAACACTTTTACCTGCGAAAAACAAGCGACGCCCTTCTGACGATCGGTTGCAGACAATGCACTGATCTTAGGATAGAACGATTGGCTGATTGGAAGATAAAACAAAAAACAAAGTGCACGCATAATGCGCTCAGCCGAAGAATAACATCCAACAACCTCAGACACACAAACAAATCCCAAAATAACAACAAACAACTGTGTATACACACTCGTCGATGCTGATGACAAGAATAACGGGAAGCTTTCCTTTAACTCCCGTACAATATCCTTTTTTATAAAACAAACTTTTCCCACCACATGCATCCGGTACAATACCGCACAAGAAATAACAGCCGTCAATACAAAAACCAATGCCTGCAACAATGCAGCCATCAAGTAATCATCAGCCGACTTCACAAGAAAAAAGATTGCCGGAAGCAGAACCAATTTCGAAACGGTATTGATCACAGCAATCACCCTCACTTTACCTATTCCTTGGAACATCCACATAAAGGTAAAAGCTGAACCTATAACCATTGGGTAAGTATAAAAAATAGCCTCTCCATAAGTTCTAAAAGTGGGAATCGTTGTCACCAACAGCAACATGACCAAGAAAGTACCGGCCATCAACCCTACTTTCGCCCAAAAAACAGCCCAAAAGACTTTACGCAGCAAATCCGGCTTTCCTTTAACCAACGCGATATGCTTTGTTGCACTCAAATTAAAACCAAAGTCAACAACCAATGTGAAATACTGAACAACCGATAAAGAGAACCCGATATATCCGTAGCGACCTGCTCCCAGAACGACCATCAGATAGGGCATTACCAAAAGCGGAAGCAGTTGATTCATTCCTTGTAAAGCAACTAGATACAAGGAGTCAACCAGTTCTGTCTTGTTTTCACGTAGTTTGGTTAGTTTAAGACTCACGTTCGTTTAAATTCACGTTATGCTGTACCCCTTTTCTCTTTCAAATAAGCATCCCTACCAACGATCCATAACACACTAACAAAGAAAGTCAACATCAACACCATGATCACAGTAACCACGCGTTTGGGAGCTGAGGGCTTTAACGGAACAGAAGAAGGCTGAATTGTAGTGAAAGCCGGCGTCCGTTCTTGTACTTTGGCTCTAGCCAACTGCATTTGTTGTGCTGCCTGCGAATATACTGTGTAGGCCAGTTGCATCTCATTTTCCATCCGCTCCGACTCCTGTTTATAAGTAGTAAGCGATAAGTTTTGGTTTGCATCACAGAAATCGGCATACACACGCTGTGCTTCCAAATAGTCATTTCTCGCCTCTTTGGTGATCCGCTCCATATAAGCCAAATCATTACGCGCCTTATTGGTTCTATATTCCGTCATGTAGCTTTGCAACTTCACTTTCACGGCATCAGCCATTTGTGCTGCAACTTCCGGGTCTTGCACCTGCACATCAATAGTAACCATATCCGTTTTCTTATCTACCCTACATGCTATAACCCCTTTAACAGCTTTCACTATTTTTTCTTGTCGTTTGGTTAATCTATAAGGATCAACTTTCACGGAATCTTCTGCTACATCCTCGTCATCATCAGCAAATAAAAGTCCCCACCAAGGTCCTTTCTGGTGCTTCGTAAAATAGTCCCATACCGTAATTTTTCCGTTCATACCGCTAGGTAATACCTCTACGTCAAACAGGCCAACCACAAAATCGGAGGTTCCAACAATTTTTGGATAGAAATTCGGATAAATAGCGTCCTCGGTTGCACCACCTAACCGAACTCCGGCCAAAGAGGCCAACGACCCTAAATTGCCAGACAATCCATTGTTGGACGTTACCTCAGGCAACAATATGACTTCTGCTGTATATGTACGCGGCAAACTAAATACGTACACAACCGTCAGCACTCCTACTATTCCGCACGTTTTCAGAATGAAAACATAATTCTTCCACAACAACTTTACAGTGTCAAGAAGATAAGTAGTCTTCGATACAGTCTCTTTTTCTATCTGATTATCCATTGTTCTTTGTATTCGTCCTTACTACGCCAAGCCACGTTCCATAGCCACACACTACTTCATCAGCGTGGCAACCACAGAACCTAACGTAGCTGTCAATGTACCCATACTCAATATCTCGGGAAGCGAAACACCCTTTTTCCGTGCTTTTGCAGGAACAACAATCTCACAGCCTGGCTGTATATCACGTACTTTTTTAACACGCGTCACCGTACCATTCATATTAACGGCAAATACCCGACTCTTCTTGGCACGCTGACTAAATCCACCAGCCTGATTGATGTAATAATCCAAATTCTCCCCTTTCTTGAAAGCGACTGTATTGGGATACATCACCTCGCCATTCACCGCAACCGTATTGTTAAACTGAGGAATAATCAACCGATCGCCTTCCATCAACACAATATCCCATTCATTGTCACCAGGATGGCTCAAGGCTTTATCTAAGTTGATACCCACATAACGTGTATCACCCAAATCTATTTTCCGAACATCTACCGAATCACCTGTCGTTATCAACTTCAACATATAAAGCTGTTTCAGTTTTTCAGCTTCTGTCAACCTCCGTTCCAAACGTGCACCTTTCGCATAAGCCTCTTTTGTCAAGCCTCCGGCATTCCGCACCAAGTCGCTCAGGCGCTGTCCTTTCTTTGTCAGCGTATAAGTACCCGAGAAAGCAATTTCACCCTCCACTACCACATGTTCCTGCTCTATATAACCCGGACTTTTACGAATATACACTTCATCAAACGGTTCTAAGACGAACCCTGGTGTACCTTCTACAACAAAACCGTCTTTCAAAGCAAAACTGAACGATTGGGCTACGCTGTTTCCGGCCTCCAACGCTTTCTTGTTACGAATACGACGTGCCACATCCACTTTTACCAAGGATGCCGCATCTTTTAATCCTCCGGCCTGCAATACAATATCCTCCAACGTAGTATTCTCTGCAAAATGATACACACCCGGATAAACCACCTCACCATAGATAGACAAAGAACGTTCCTCCTGCATGTCCTTCATGCTTGGAATGAATAACACATCCTCGTTTCTTAAAGGAATATCGGGAATTTCCTGATTCATCACTTTGGCCTGGTAGGATTCGCATTGTAT